>NZ_VPCO01000031.1:0-19153 GCF_013418175.1 Acinetobacter sp. YH12200 | reverse complement strand
GTTTGGTGGAAACCAAGATGCATTGCATCAAATTATTAGGAGATAAGCTGACGGCAAGACATTTTCAAAGTCAGGTCAATGAAGTTCATGCGCGTGTGGCAGTTCTGAATAGATTTACGGAATTAGGTAGACCTCACACCCAAGTTGTCACTTAAATTTGAATGGATTGGGGAAAACTCAGCTTTTGAATGTTTATGCAACAAAGCCCATCTGATGAGTGGACGCAGCGTTGGAAATCATCAAGTGCCCGCTCCAATGAAAATCTAGTTCAAGCCAATCTGATCGAGCTCAAGGAGTCCGATTATTATTCTGGATTAGGTAGAACCACTATTTACAGTACCTCAACCACCTCTATAGGTACCGTAAATACACCCACCAACAATATCAATGTCGAAGGTTCAGACAACAACATCGATATTTCGAGTGAATTACTCAATGAAGCACCTGTCAATTCAAATACCAATCAAAACGCTCAGCGCTGTCCTAATTTAAGTACTCAATCAGGAGAGTCGCTATGCTGAATTTCTCCTTAACCCGAAAATATATATTTTCTCTGAGTATTCCTGTTTTTTTTAGCTCGTTTCTAACAGGTTGTACAGGTTTAGCTCCCTCAAACAAGAAAGCAGTTAGTCTGGTGCAAGGACCACCCATTACCGATATTTTTACCCCTTTTGATATGGCGCTCTCCTGCCTCAAAGGGCAACTGCGTAGTGATGTGAGTTTTTCTGTTGGCGCGATTCTGGATCAAACCGGTAAAGACGTAGTCACCAATGGCGGAAGTGGCAAAATGGTGACCCAGGGTGCGGGAGATATGGTGCAGTCTGCCTTGTTTCAGGCGGGCGTCAGTTTAATGAACCGACGTGATCCCCGGATTATCGAAAGTGAAGCCAAGTGGGGGATTCGTGATCCAAGGCAAATTCAGGCCTCCGATTATTATGTCACCGGCAGTATTAACAGTCTGGATTTTATTCCGGGTGGGGGTTTTGACATGCAAATTGCCGGAGTTGGCCCAAATTACAGTCAAACCCGTATTATGGTCGGTTTGGATTTATCTCTGACCGATACCCGCAGTAGTAAAGTGGTGGGTAATGTTTCTTTGCAAAAGCAGATTGCTGCACAGGATTATGGTCTTAGTGCAGGCAGGTTCGCGGGTCGTACACTGTTAAATATTCAAATTGGCAAGGGAGAACGAGAGGCGACTAATTTTGCCTTACGCCAAATGTTGAACCTGGCCACTTTTGAATTACTCAGTCAGGTCGTGCCACCGGCAGTGTTTGCAAGTTGCCGTGCGGAAATTCCACCTGAATTTGGTCGCTTAGATCTCACTCGCAGTTCTGTTGCCTTGCATAAATATAAGAAAAATCAGCAACAAATCAGTACCGATTCCAGCAACCCTGTTCAGGAATCGGCCTCACGTCAGGCAGATTCATCCAATGAAAAAAACAAGTCGACCAATTCACCCAGCAAAGATACCAAGCCGCCTAAGCAGAAAGAATCTGAGGTGATTCAGAATCCTGAAGCCGAGCCTGAAATGAGCAAACAGGAACTGATTAAATATATTAGTAAGACTAAGCGCCCATCTCCGACAAGCAAAATAAATGACAAAAAAGATGTTCAAGAACAAGCCAACAAAGAACAAGCTGAGGAGAAGTCATCCAGTTTATGGGATGCCAATCCAGAGGTAGTGGAGAATTACTGGTCAAATATTCAACGTGATTAAAAGATTTGAAAATGGGCTCGCTCCCATTGTCAGAAGAAGTACTTAGCGAGAGGTACTTTAAAATAACAGTAGGAAGAACAATGATGAAAAACACGATCAAAACAGTCGCATTATCCGTCGCCTTTCTGTCTAGTGCGGGGATGGCATATGCTCAAGAAACCAATGTGGAAGTAGATACCGGTTTACAAGCTACTCTGGATTCTATTTCTCAGCAGGTTGAAAATGGTTCTGCGCTGAATCTGGCAGTGAATACAGGTGATGTTGATGCAAGCGTTGATTTAGAAGCACTTGCAGGAGCAGTAAGAGAAGTACCAGATGCGATTAGTTCAATTGAAGGGACAATTGAAACTACTGCAATTGGTGCAGCGAACACAGGTAGTATCACGATTGAGCAAGGCAGCTTCAATCAGGTGATATCAGACGTATCAGATGAAACATATGACTATGATTTCAGTCAAGTCACCAGTGCAACGAATAATTCTGAAACCTTAGAAGAGTTATCCGAGGTTGCGGATAGTTCAGATCTATCGGAAGTTGTAAGTTCATCACTGTCTACCAACTATAGTGAGCAGATCAATGAAACTTTAAGCAATTATAGTGTAGCGAACATTGCCTATAATGCGGGTACCATTGATGCCTCTGTCAATGCGATTGCAGAAGGAACTCAAACTGCTATTAACAATAGCATCACAACTACCGCTATCGGTGCTGTAAATAGCGGCAGTATTACTGTGACGGTTAAATAAACTCTTGTTCAAGGTGAACAGAGGTCTAATTATTTGCAGATAGTTAGACCTCTTTATCTTATAATAAAATTGCTATAACTGGTTGTTTATTCATCGGATAGAAAAATTATTTATTTTATGACACGATCTATTTTAGAGGTTTAATCACTTCGAATTTAAAAGTAAGCCATTCATCTAGGATCAAGTCAGGAATCATGAATAACACATTAGATTGAACTAGAGTCGAGCTTTGAATATTTTTAATTTATTTCATCAGATAGACAAAATAAAAAAGAGCGCATAAGCGCTCTTTTAAAATTGATTGTCGAGCTTAGTCGCGAACAAATTCAACTGTGCCATTTGCCAAAGATTTTACGCGTGCCAGTGACTCCACACGGTAGCCTTTTTCAAGCAGCAAGTCGCGACCAGGCTGGAATGATTTTTCAATCACAATACCAATACCGACCACTTCTGCATTGGCCTGATGAATCAGATCGGCCAGACCCAGCGCCGCCTGACCATTCGCCAGGAAGTCATCAATCACTAAAACCTTGTCGGTTGAGCTGATGTGTTTATTTGAAATTGCGATGGTGCTTTCAGTCTGTTTGGTAAATGAAAACACTTTAGAGCGGTATAAATCATCTTTCAGGGTCAAAGACTGGTATTTACGTGCAAAGATGACAGGTACACCAAGTTCTAAACCTGCCATCACTGCAGGTGCAATACCTGATGCTTCAATCGTAATAATTTTGGTGATACCAGCATCCTTAAACAGACGCGCAAATTCTTGACCAATTAATTGCATCATGACTGGGTCAATCTGGTGGTTTAAGAAAGAATCCACTTTCAAAACTTCTTCAGAGAGAACGATGCCTTCGGCCAAGATTTTCTGTTCTAGTGCATGCACGGGAGAATCCTCAAGAGCAGGTGCTTTTTCAAGCAAAAGCGTATTGTAAAAAGCACCCGGAAAAAATCAAGTGAAATTCACCAAAATCTTAGTTGCTTGCACCTTTATAGTCAGTTAATAGCAAACCATAAGAGGTTTTCTTGTCTACATGTGAAACCTTGACTGGCAGATAGTCAAGTTTCGGTGCCAGCCAGAAGATGGTTTCACGACCCGGCTTGCTATGCTTCATCACCACCTTGATGGTATTAAAAGAACCATATTTGGTACTGACCGTTTCTGAACCTTGTCGAACAAACTTACGGCCTTCGACCTCTTTAGCATCAGCAAGATAATAATTCGATTTTAAGCCACCATTTTTTAGATCTTCACGAATTTGTAATTCCGCATTCAGTTCATCCAGAACATCGGCTCTCCAGGCAAAAGAACGCTTTTCATCATCTTTTCTGGTATTGATGGTTTTGCTGGAAGGATTAAAGTTAATACTCATGGTGTTGTTATGCACCAGGATTTTACTGCTACGACTGAAACTGCTGGAGCCAATCTTGCCGTTATTAAAGGTGAAACGGCTGGTTTCAGTTGCTGAAGCAATACCACCGGCTTTTGCAGCAAAGACGTAAGTCCAGTTATTGCCGGATTTACTCAGAGTACGGGTGGCAGAACCCATATTCTTGCCATTATAGCTAAATTGATAATTGGCTTGGAAAGGCGTCATGGCAAAAGCCTGGCTAGAAATACCAGTCAACAGTATTGCACCGCTTAGACCTGTGGTCATCGCTAAAGTCTTAAATACAGTCTTCACCATTAGTCATTTTCCTATATTGGTTAAACGGGCAAAATATCTTACTTGTTGTAGCTTTTATTCTTTAGGCAAAATATGGAAATTTAAGGGATATTTCTAGCAAAAATGTATCTTTCATGTAGTTTTTTTCAACAAAAGTTCAAAAAACGGGATTGAATAGTATTCAAGACGGATCTTTCTGTTTGATCGGGGTCACTAGGTTATCGTCCATTTCGTCTTCATTCCAATTTTCCTCTCTGTCTTGAGAAAGTTTTCTAAACAGGGCTGCCAGATTCACATTACCAATCACCACCAGTTCAGCTTCGCGAAGCACTGCATGATTCACATGAACTTTTCCTAGAGTGTCAATAATCGAACGGTTTTTGCCTAACCAGCGGTTCAAGTCCAGATACAGCAAGTCATCAATGACTTTAATAACGCCAAGTTTTTCCAGAATCATGCCCAATGGATCTTTGTTCAAGATGCGTTGATAGAAGAACAGGGCAAAACGCACCCCAAGCTTATACAACAGATTTGGATATTTGGCGTCAATAAGCTGTGTATCACTGATTTGCTCGAATACAATCAGCTGGGTGGTCTTATTCAGTTCCATCTGAACCAGCTTCAAGTCTACCGACAAAGTGATATTCAGGCCTTTATAGTCTAGTGTCGCGTAGAGACGCAGCCAGTCTTCATGCAGGTCTGCGTGTAAGTCTTTCAGTGCATCGACATTGTCGGTGACAAAGCGTTGAAAAGTTGCATTTAAGAAGACTTGCGATAAAGGGAATTCACGCTCATCCTCAATAAATCCTTCCGCCCTCTGATACACTTGGCGGATTCGGTTGGAAATATTGGAAATTAGCGTTTGCATATTGAAGCATCCTAGCAACTTTATTTTTGACTCGAAGTGTATCTTGTCGAATTGTATGAAAAATACAAGTATTCAAGCTTGAAGTTTAGCAAAATAAATAGCACCATTTTTATAGTTTTAGTTATGTAACGTTGAAGATTTGATGGATTTGGCACTTTTAAAATAGAAATGCCCAATTTGTTTGTTTTTAATCTTTAAAATACTTTTTTGGGGAACTGAACTCAGGACTGAGTTTGGGTAATGTGATAAACAATGATATTAATGCCTCTGGTCAGAACCTGGTGGAAAGATCCAGTGTTTAGCAGTGCCGTGCTCACCGCAGGCATTCTGCATTTGATCGTATTGACACTGGAATTTGGTATGCCGCAAGATCGGGAGACCAGCACCAAAGAAATTGCAGTCAGCTTGCGACAAACAGATGAAAAAATTGAACACGCTGATTTTCTGGCCCAGACAGACCAGCAAGGGTCTGGCAAGTTTCGAGAAGCGCATCGGATGTCGAGTGATATGCCATCTCCTTTGTTAGAGCAGAAGGCAGGGGAAGAACAACAAGAAAGTCCGGATCTGCTGCAACAGAAACAGGAACTCAGTTTTGAAGAAAAAGTGCTGATGACCACCTTGAGCTGGCAAAAACAGGCAGAAGAAAATCAGCGTAAAAAAATGCAGGAGCAGTTACAAAGCCAGTTTCAGGCCAAAGCAGCCATGGTGGCCAGTCTGGAAGCGCAATATTTACAGCGTCAGCAAAATTTTAGTCGTCAGCAAAAAATTAAAACTGTGGATGGTATTCAATCCAAGCAGGATGTCTCCGCAGCCTATCTGGAAAAGTTCCGTCAGAAAGTAGAGTTTTATGGCAATCAGTATTATCCGGAAGCTGCCAAGCAGCAGAATCTGGCAGGTGAAGTTCGTCTGATGGTGATCCTGAATCAGAATGGAGGGATTCGTGCCATCCGATTAATTGACAGTTCAGGACATGCCATGCTGGATGAGGCTGCGAAATCTTCTGTACGTAAAGCGGCGCCATTTGGTGCGTTTGATGCCAAAATGAAGGAAATTTCTGAATTGCGGATTATCCGAACCTGGCGTTTTGATCCGGCTGAAGCAGAGTTTGAAGTACGTTAATTCATTCTAGTTCTCTTTCCCTTTGGGAGAGAGTTAGAGAGGGGTTTTAACAGGTATTAGAACCTCTCCCTTGCGAACTCAGAATATATTCTGAGGATTCTCATCTCCTAGAGGAAGAGCGAATATAAAGCATTAAAAAAGCGAGCCTCAGCTCGCTTCCTTCATTTTCTTTTAAATCTTAATCTCGTTCCAGATAAGGATTTTCAAAACCCAGCTTGGCCAGAATTTCAATTTCAATGCCTTCCATTTCTTCCGCATCTTCATCTGATGTTTCATGATCATAACCCATTAAATGCAAGGTGCCATGCACCAGCATATGGGTGAAATGCGTCAACGGCGCTTTTTGCTGCTCAAGCGCTTCAGCAAGTACCACAGGAATACAGATCACCAGATCGCCAATGGGAAAGGCATCCAGAAATTGCGCCATTTCATCTGGAAGATCGCTCGGAAAAGACAGGACATTGGTCGATTTGTCTTTGCCGCGATATTCCAGATTCAGTTTATGACTTTCATCATGATCGACACAGGCAATTCCGATTTCGCAATTACTTTGCGTACCGATATGACCTAAAGTGGTTTCGACTACTTTTTTAATAGAGGCACGTTTTAGTACCAGTTCAGGTGACTGAAAATCCTGCTGTAAGGAAAGACTAAGTTTCAACACAAATCCTTAAATTGAAAGCTTAATGCTGTGCATCTGCGGCAGCATTATTTTCAGCGATCAAGGCGTCCTGACGTGCTTTACGTTCGGCACGTGCTTCTGCACTTAAACGCTGCTGATCACTGTCCCAGCCTTCATAGGCTTCAACAATTTTCTGTACCAGTTGATGACGAACCACATCACGCGAATGAAAACGGGTGATATGAATTTCAGGGATTTTATCAATCACACGCAGGGCATGTGAAAGACCAGACTGTTGGCCGCGCGGTAAATCCACCTGCGTCACGTCACCAGTAATGACCGCTCGTGAACCAAAACCTAAACGGGTCAGGAACATTTTCATCTGTTCTGGGGTGGTGTTCTGTGCCTCATCCAGAATGACGAAAGAATGATTCAAGGTACGGCCACGCATATAAGCGAGTGGCGCCACCTCAATCACTTGACGTTCAATCAGCTTGGCCACTTTTTCAAAGCCGAGCATTTCATACAAAGCATCATACAATGGACGCAAATAAGGATCGATTTTCTGGCTTAAATCCCCTGGCAAGAAACCCAGTTTTTCACCGGCTTCGACCGCAGGACGCACCAGTAAAATGCGCTGGATTTCATTGCGTTCCAGCATGTCCACAGCAGCAGCGACAGCCAGATAGGTTTTACCGGTTCCGGCAGGACCTATACCAAAAGAAATATCACTTTGCAGAATACGCTGTACATAACGTTTCTGGTTGGCACCACGCGGATTGATCCGGCCTTTACGGGTTTGTAACCAGACATTGTCCAGGCCGGTATGTTCTTGGTCTTCTAGATCTTGCTGGAGTTCACGGTCAGTCTGACTGCCCTGAATCATTAGGTGCAGGGTATCTGCGCTGATCTGCTGGCTCTGTTCAGATTCTTCGTGTAGACGTTGCAAGAGCATTTCGGCTCTTTCAACGGCATCGATTCCACCATCCACAATAAAACTCTCTCCGCGATGGGAGATTTTGACATCTAAACGTTGTTCAATTTGCTTCAAATGACCGTTATAAGCACCTAACATCGCTTGGATACGGTCCATTGAAATCCCAGGAAAAGCTACTGTACGTCGAATCGCTGCAGTCAAAGAGTATTCCTTATGAAGTGTACGTTATATGCTCTACATTACGCCACGTCAGGCTCAAGATTCAAGAGTTCACCATAAACTAAATTCAAAGTTTTAATTTCGGTCACTTCGATCTCGGCAAAGCGACCTACCCAGGCAGGATCACCAATAAAGTTGACATAACGGGTGTTGTCCGCCGTACCCACCAGAATATTCGGATCTTTATCAGAGACTTTCTCGATCAGTACCCGCTGGATGCTACCGAGCATGGCATCCGTTTTGTCAATACTCGAGCGTTTAATCCATTGCTGAACTTTGGCCAGACGTTCTTTTTTGACATCTTCCGGAATGGTATCTTCCAGTTCTGCGGCAGGCGTACCCGGACGTTTTGAATAGATAAAACTATAAGAATGATCGAAATCCAGATCCTGAATAAACTGATAGGTCTCTGCAAAGTTCTCATCGGTTTCACCCGGGAAGCCAATGATAAAGTCTGAAGATAAATGCATATCGGGACGAACTGAGCGTAACTTTTTAATCTTCTCGATATAGACATCGATGGTATGGTTACGTTTCATGGCCTGAAGCACATCATTCGAGCCACTTTGTACCGGCAAATGCAGATGCGAAACCATTTGTGGCAGGTCACGATAACACTGGATCAGGTCATCATTAAATTCGAGTGGATGCGAAGTGGTATAACGAATCCGGCCAATGCCCGGAATATCCGCGACTAAACGCAACAGATCGGCAAAAGTACAGATATTGCCTTCAAAGGTTTCACCACGATAGCCATTGACGTTTTGACCCAGCAGGGAAATTTCACGCACGCCTTTTTCTGCCAGACCCGCAATTTCAGCCAATACATCATCCAGTGGGCGAGACACTTCTTCACCACGGGTATAAGGCACCACGCAGAACGAACAATATTTTGAACAGCCTTCCATGATCGAAACAAAGGCTTTATAGCCCTCAACACGCGGTTCAGGCAGAAAGTCGAATTTTTCGATATCCGGGAAGGAGATATCTACCAGTTTGATTTTTTCTTTTTTCGGTTTTTCGATCTGGTCAAAATGCTGATCCAGCATTTGTGGCAAGCGGTGCAGGGTTTGCGGGCCAAAAATCATGTCGACATAATTGGCACGTTTCTGGATGTTGTCGCCTTCCTGAGACGCCACACAGCCGCCAACCCCGATAATCAGATCCGGATTCTTGTCTTTCAGTTTGCGCCAGCGACCCAGCTCGGAAAACACTTTTTCTTGGGCTTTTTCACGGATCGAGCAGGTATTCATCAGCAGAATATCGGCATCTTTAGGATCGTTGGTCAGCACATAGCCATGAGAATCGCCTAACAGGTCTGCCATACGGTGACTGTCGTACTCATTCATCTGACACCCTTGCGTTTCGATATACAGTTTTTTTACTGCAATCTCATGGACAGGGGTGTGCGCTGGCTGGGTAACAGTGTTTTCTGAGGCAGCTGGGGCACCATTCGGAATGAAGGTTTGAACCGTCATGTAGGCTCCTACAAGGTAATACGTTGAAAGAGTGAACGAACAGCCTGATTGACGCATCAAACAGGTGAATAACAATTCAATTCACGGACTGAAATATGGGAAGGCGCATATTTTAGCAGGAAAGTCGCTTAAACTTATAGCTTAAATTAAACGTGGAAAAATATTGATTTATGGGTAAAAATTGTCTGTAGATTAATATTGCTTAATCATAAGGTTACATAACTGAACAATACAGTTGCTTATAATATTTCAACAAAGCTCTTATGATAAGCAACATAGGCTAGGCACAGAATCGATGAGAGAAGGCAAAGGGATGTTGAAACACACTGAAAATATGTATAAATATTATAAATTAATTACGTTAAGTGTGGCGTGTATCGGTTCAGCAAGTACATATGCAGCTGAAGAGCAATTTAACGATGCCTTACGTGCGGCCAATTCAGGTAATACTGAATTATTACAACAATATCGCCTGTCCATGCAGAATGATGCTTTAGGCTATTATCCGGAATACTGGATTTTAAACCAGAATCTTGCCTTGCAACCTGCCAGCCAAATTGTCAGTTTTGCTCAGCGCTACCCGCAATCTGCGATGGCTGAAAAGCTGGCAGCGGACTATGTTGAAGAAAGAGTCAAAATGGCCGACTTCACGACTGCCCAGCCGGTATTGCCTTATGTGACCAATGCCGATCCAGCCGAAGCCTGTGCCGTAGCACAAGTTCGTGCCAAAGCCGGTGATGAGCTGGTTTATGCCGAGTTTAAAGAGGTCTGGCTAACCACCAATAGCCAACCGGATTCTTGTACTGGACTTGGTCGAATGATGCTTTCTAGCCCTTTAATGACGGCAGAAGACCGCCAACAGCGACTTTGGGTACAATTGCGTGCCGGTCAGTCAGGTCAGGCTATTGCCACTGCGCAAGGAATCGGTCTGAATCTGTCTTTAGCACAACTCAATTCGATTCAGGCCAATCCAACCAATTATTTATGGTCTGCACCGAAAAACAGTGCGGCAGAACATGCTTATCTGATTTATGCACTGGGACGTCTGGCAGATAGTGATCTGGACTCGGCGTTATCCATTGTGAAACGGACTGCTGAAGGCACACCGGTACAAGTACAACGTGCCTTATACCGAGCTGTGAGTTATGTCGGTGGAACCACAGTCATGAAGAACAACTTTAACCGGGAAGTGTTAAATGCCTTTGATGCCAGTTATGGTCTGCCATTTAGTCCGGAAGAAGCTGAGATTTATGCGCGTCAGGCCATCCGTTTTAGTGCGTGGGAAAGCCTAATCCGTGCGATTGATGCCATGAGCGTCAATCAGAAACAGGAAGATCGCTGGCAATATTGGCTGGCCCGTGCCAGTGAGCAGCGTGCAGATCGTAGTTCAAAGAAAACTGCAGAGAGTATTTATCGTACATTGGCCGCCGGGGATGATTATCACAATCTTCTGGCACGCGACAAGTTGGGACAGCTGACTGCGAGCACACCCAATCCAATTCAGCCATCGAATCAGGCCATGCAACGTTTGAATCAGGATATTCATTTCCGTCGTGCGTTCACGCTACGTAATATCAGTGCACCGAATAACTACATTAACCGTGAATGGAACTGGGCAGTGCGTCAGGCTTATCTAAAGAAAGATGATGACCTGTTACTGGCTGCGGCAAAGCGTGCCATGGACATGGGCTGGCATGATCGGGCCATTTATGCTGCCGACCGTACCGCGAACAAACATAACTACAATTATCGTTTTCCAATGCCCCATCAGAATTACGTAGTCAGTCATAGTCGCAATGCCGGCATAGATCCGGCCTGGGCCTACGGTTTGATGCGTCAGGAAAGCCGTTTCAATACTGTGGCACGTTCACATGTAGGTGCCGGTGGCCTGATGCAAATCATGCCAGATACCGCCAAGCTGGTGGCGCGTCAAATGGGTGAGGCTTATAATCCGGCAGCTTTGACCGATATGAATACCAATATCCGTTACGGCACCTTTTATTTATCGACCATTCAGCGTCAGCTCAGCAACAGCCCAGTCTTGGCAACCGCAGGCTATAATGCCGGACCAAACCGTGCCCGCCGTTGGCAGCCAGAATTTCAGGGCATGGCAGCAGATCAATATACTGAAAGTATTCCTTTACTTGAAACTCGGGATTATGTGAAACATGTCATGACCAATGCCACGCATTACGGTCTCTTGTTAGGACAGGGTGCACAGTCCGTGGGTAAGCGTATGCAACTGATACCATTACGTAATACACAATAAAATTAAAATTATTGGGGATGGTGATTTATTCATGAAAATAATGAAGGATCGTCGAGTTTGGGGGAAATGGGCAGCGCTTGTATTTTTGGGCAGCAGTCCGGCAGCATTCGCCATGCCGACAGACTATGTTATGGATGTAGAAATGGTGCCGGCTTTGTGTAGCCTGTACCCTGAATATGCAAAGAAACGAAAATGTCTAGAAGGTTATTCCTTGAATATTTCCGGCTTATATCCTCAGGCTACGTCAGAAAACTGTACCACCAATAGCTCTGCGAAACTTTCACCACTTCAGTCCAAGGTGGTGGCCAGAATTATGCCGGATGAAAATACCCGGACCATTTTGTGGCGCAACATCGGCGGCTGTGTTCCAATGAATGCCAGCCAATATTTCCGGACGATTATCAATTATGCAGACCGGCTTAAAGTGCCGGCAGAGCTGACTGAACAGGAAAATATCACCATATCAGTCGATGCGCTGCGTGTGAAATTTGTGAGAATTAATCCGCAATTACCCGCCAATGCTTTGAGATTTAATTGCCAGCTTACTCAAGCTAGCAGCGTGTTGACCTCGATCAAAGTCTGTTATCACAAAAATGGCAATTATAAATCCTGTCCTGCCAACATTATTAATACATGCCCAAAAACTGTCACAATAAAAGGAACATACTGAGCTTTTTTGCCGGTTTAATTTATATTTCCTATCAGACTTTAGATGAAATCCGTCCTCTTTTATATGCATCCGGCAAAGGATTGGAGTACAATCTTTCGCGTTTACGATTATTAGATTAAATACTAACTATTTAATCGCGTTGAATATCCTCAATTGGAGATAATTAGATGAAGCAAGCAGTTCGTGTTGCCGTTACTGGCGCTGCAGGTCAAATTGGTTACAGCCTATTATTCCGTATCGCAAGCGGCGAAATGCTAGGTAAAGATCAACCAGTGATTTTGCAATTGCTCGAAGTTCCTTTTGAGAAAGCTCAGCAAGCGCTAAAAGGCGTAATGATGGAGCTTCAAGATTGTGCATTCCCGCTACTAGAAGACATGATCGGTACTGATGATCCTAAAGTTGCATTCAAAGATGCTGACTACGCGCTATTAGTTGGTTCACGTCCACGTGGTCCAGGTATGGAACGTGCTGATCTGCTTAAAGTGAACGGCGAAATCTTTATCGGTCAAGGCCAGGCACTTAACGAAGTTGCGAGCCGTGACGTTAAAGTTCTTGTTGTAGGTAACCCTGCGAACACGAATGCTTACATCGCGATGAAATCTGCTCCAGATCTTCCAGCGAAAAACTTCACTGCAATGTTACGTCTTGACCACAACCGTGCTGCATCTCAAATTGCTGCTAAAACTGGTAAAGCGGTTAAAGACATCAAAAATCTTACAGTTTGGGGTAACCACTCTCCAACTATGTATGCTGACTACCGTTTTGCAACAATTAACGGCGAAAGCGTTAAAGACATGATCAACGACCAAGAATGGAATGCAAATACATTCCTTCCGACTGTTGGTAAACGTGGTGCTGCGATCATCGAAGCACGTGGTTTGTCTTCTGCTGCTTCTGCTGCTAATGCTGCAATCGACCATATGCGCGATTGGGCTCTTGGCACAAACGGCGAATGGGTAACGATGGGTATTCCTTCTGACGGTTCTTACGGTATCCCTGAAGGCGTAATGTTCGGTTTTCCTGTAACGACTGAAAACGGTGAATACAAAATCGTTCAAGGTCTAGAAATCGACGAATTCAGTCAAGAGCGTATCAACTTCACGTTGAACGAACTTGAAGAAGAGCGCGCAGCAATTGCTGACATGCTTAAATAATTTAATCTTTTCAGATTAAGTTGAAAAAAGCACTCCATTTGGGGTGCTTTTTTTATATCTCTATTTTTTTGATGAACAAAAAATAACATGCTGTGATGCAGCAGCAACTGAATCTTGCTTAGGCTTGGACTAAGCTAAAAAACATAAATAATCCAATAAAAGGCGAGGTGAAGAAGATGTTTGATCAACACCCAACGTTAGAAATGTTTTTTCAGCAACTTGGATTGGACTCGAGTCCCGAGGCGATTGATGAGTTTATTAAGACCCATCAAATTGGCCTGGACGTTCCTTTGCACAAGGCGCCGTTCTGGTCGAAATCCCAGCATGATTTCCTGATTGGTCAGTGGAAAAAAGATGATGAGTGGGCAATTTTAGTTGATGTCCTGAATGAACAATTACATAGCGAAGCCCAAGGTTCTGGGTCATGTGATTTATAAATGAGTATTTAAGGATTTATGCCAGTTCTTATTTTAGGGATGGTAAAGGTCTTATTTTTAGTTTAGAGCATATAACAGGAGCAAGTGGATCATGTTCGAACAACAGCCAACTTTAGAATTATTATTTGAACAACTGGGTTTGCCTGCTGATGAAGCCGCAATTAATGAATTCACCCATACCCATCAGTTGCCATCTGAAGTCGCTTTACCGGATGCCGAATTCTGGAGTGAGGGCCAAAGTGCATTCTTACGCGAGCACTGGCATCAAGATGATGAATGGATTGTGATTATTGATAAACTGAACCAGCTGTTACATGTCGAAAGTGACAAGCAAGGTGTTTAAATTATAGTCTACAAAAAGAAACAACAAACCTAGTCAAATGACTAGGTTTTTTTTGTCTTATCTTATAAGTTGGATCTATAAATAATTACAATTTATCTGATATAAGGAGGGCGACATGCTCATGAAGAACCAACCATCCTTAGAAATGTTATTTTCTCAACTCGGTCTGGCCAATAGCGCTGCTGCCATTGAGTTGTATATCCGGACTCATCAACTTCCAGCAGGCTTGTCCTTGCACGAGGCACCATTCTGGAATAAATCCCAGCGTTCATTATTGATTAGTCATCTGGTACAGGATGATGATTGGGCAATCTGGGTGGATGAGCTGAACCAGCAATTACACATGGATGCCTACAGACGTCAGCCTGCTTAACTGTGTTATATCTTGGTATTACTTAAAAAATGAAAGTGATGCTAAAAAGAAAACGCCTCAAATGAGGCGTTTTCTTTGACGCTGTTAAGCTTAATGCATTTTACTTTTTAATATTTTGATAAACCATTCCTGCTGACGATAATCACTAAAGGCATGATGCTGCTGCAACAACTCCAGTTCACATTCAGCCGTTTTGGTGTATTTACCTAACCAGTGACGTGTCAGGGCCGGCTCATTTTTACTGGCACTGGCATAAGCCAGAAAGAAATAAATATCGCCATGTTCATAACTGGCCATCGGCTTAAGAATTTGCTGGGTAATCAGGGCAAAATGCTGCTCTTTGGTCAGTTCAAAAAACATCATATAAGCCTTGGCCAGATGCAAGGATAAATTGATATACATGCGCAGCGGCATTTCTTCAAATTCCACCCGGCCTTGTTCAAGTAAGACAATCGCTTCTTGCAGGAAATGTCGCTGTTCCTGACGCAGCTCACTTAAAGTCACCAGCTGTAAACGAAGATCAGCACGTTCAAGCGTTAATTCTGGCGTATTGCCTTTTAAGTACAATTGGTCAGTTTCACCCAGTCGCTCAATAATCTGCTTGGTTGTTAATCGCATCAACGCAATCCTCATTTCTCAATAATGGCTATATGAGGTTAAAAAAATAAATTTAAAGCATGAGCGAGCATTAGATTAAGGCTGTATCGCTTCTTAACCAGGCCGTAATGGATAGACGTTGCTGTTTGGAAATTAAAACTTCATGTAACAAATCACTCTGGAACAGTACAATCCGGTTCGGCTGTGGCTGAATAATATGCCACTGGCCATTTTTATCTTGCAGACGCAATTCACCCCCCCAATCTGCCTGCCATTGTTCATGCAGATAATACACACTGGAAATCATTCGGCCATTTTTAGCTTGAGGATTGTCACGATGCAGCGCATAAAACTCGCCAGCGTGATAGCAGGCAAAATGTGCTTCGATTTCTTTAATGCCTAAATAAAACGCACGGTTTAAAGCTTGAGAAAACTGTTGCAGGGTTTGGGTGTGTAGGTGGGAAATTTGAAATTCAGGTCGTAACCAAAGAATATGATCACTACGGATGTTGCTGACGACGCCATTTTGAATGGCTGCATTACGAAATTCGTTTAAGTGGCTTAAGCATTCCTGACTTACCGCATGTTGATATTCGCTAGAATAAGCATCGTCAACAATACTAAAGCCATGTTGATCTAAATCATCTAAGATTTGATCAACATTCCAATCCCCTGGGATGATAACAGCTTCCATTTTTTTTCAATTCTCGATAGTGTGGCAAAACAGGTTCGCTATTTTAGTGTAAGAATCGTGCCTGAACGAAACTATTTTTCATGTTAAAATAGCTGTTGATATTAGGAATTAATGAAACATGAATTACCGTCACTCTTACCACGCAGGCAACTTTGCCGATGTCATGAAGCACGTTTTATTGCTTCAGTTGTTGACTCGACTGAATGCAAAAGACAAACCTTATCGCTATGTAGATACACATGGTGGTGCGGGTAAATATGATTTATCGACTGCTGAAGCGCAAAAATCAGGTGAGTTCTTAAACGGTATTCATCGTCTTGTTAAACTGGATGACTCGATCAAGCGTAATGCACCTGAAGGCGTACAACAATATTTGAAAGTTGTTGAGAAAATGCGTGAAAACTTTGGTAAGGGTGCTTATCCCGGTTCACCTTGGTTTGCCCTTGAAGGTATGCGCGAGATTGATAAAGCGACTATTTTTGAAATGCAGCGTGATGTGTTTCAGCAACTTCGTCATAATATTTTTGACAAGCGTGCCGGTTTGCATGAGCGTGATGCTTATGAAGGTCTTTTGGGGGTGATTCCGCCGAAAGAAAAACGTGGTCTGGTGATGATCGATCCACCTTATGAGCTTGAGCGTAAAGATTTTCCACAATTGGTAGAATTACTGGTTGCCGCTTATAAGAAATGGCCGACAGGTGTATTTGCTGTTTGGTATCCAATTAAAGACCGTGCCATGATTGAACGCTTCGAGAAAAAAATGTTCAAGACCGGCATCCGCCGTCAACTGGTGTGTGAAGTCTGTGTATGGCCGGATGACACCCCAGTCGGCTTGAATGGTTGTGGTTTGCTGGTGATTAATCCGCCTTGGAAATTCTCTGAAGATGCAGATGAAGCACTACAATGGTTATTCCCACATCTTCGCATGAGTGAAAATGGTGGTCACGCTGCAGTTCGCTGGTTAGTCGGCGAATAATTTTTTCAAAGCACAGGTCATAGCTAGGATCGACAAGAATGACAAATATAAGCAAACCGGAACGCGACTCTTCAAAAGACTTGCCTTTTGATGGCATCACCTTTGAGGTGGAAGAAGAGGAACATACCCAGGAAGGGCAGAAAGTTAAGCGTCGAGGCATCTATCTATGGCCGAACCTGATTACAACCGCTGCGTTGTTAGCGGGTTTCTACTCCATTATTGCCAGTATGAATGGCAATTTCCAGCAAGCGATCTATGCAATTTTTATTGCGGCTTTGCTGGATGGTTTGGATGGGCGCGTGGCGCGTGCGATTGGTGCGCAAAGTCCGTTTGGTGAACAGTTTGATTCGCTTTCCGATATGCTGGCTTTTGGTGTGGCTCCCGCGATCTTGATGTATAGCTGGGGGTTGAGTGATTTAGGCCGGATTGGTCTGGCCGCCTGTTTTGTCTATACCGCCTGTGCTGCTTTTCGTCTGGCCCGCTTTAACGTACAGATTGGCGTGGTAGACAAGCGTTATTTTATTGGTGTGGCCAGTCCATTGGCGGCTCTCATGATTGTTTCGCTGGTCTGGGTCGGTTTAGATTTTCCTGAAATTTTTGATATTCGTGAAGCATCCATTCAGATCATTAACGCCGTTGTCATTATTGCGGTGGGCTTGTTGATGATTTCTAATATCAAATATTATTCATTTAAGACTGTAGAGCGTAAACGCGTTCCGTTTTTTGTATTACCAATTGCCGTATTTGTCTTTGCTGCGATGACTTATAATATTCCTGTCGGCATTCTGGTAATTTCTATTCTCTATGCCTTATCTGGTTTTGTGACCACCTTTATGGCAAAAAGATCGAGTAGATTATAAAAATATAAGGAGTCTGAGATGCGGTTTCTTCAAGATTTTTTAGATCGTTCGAAACAGCTGAATCAGACTCCAACTGTTTCGCATTATCCTGCCTATCATGGCCCCAACTCAAAATATAAGATTATTCATCAAGGTTTGATGATTCCTGGACTTCCGGCGCCGCTGCACTATCTAAATTTTCTCAGCATTATCGGGCAGCCGAATGCACCGATGCTGGCCAATCCCAGTGCAATTCAAACCAACGCACTGGATACCGCTACGGTGATTTGCAGCACGAGTTCGCATATGGTCGGCCAACTGCATCGTTATTCAGTACAGCAGGACTGTAACTTTGATGCTGGCTTATTTCAGTTTTTAGATCGGGAGCAACTGAGTGGGGCCTTTCCTCATTTTCGTTTGCAGCGTTTTGACTCGGAACTCAGTTTCGATTTAAGCATTCATACCACTCAGCTCATTTCCCACTTTAGCCAGGTGAGGTTTTCACTTGCCGAGCACTGGTCTTTGCTGTGCTATTGCCAGGGCACATTAAAATATAAACAACAGACATATAATATTGATAGCCTCGGAAGTTTTGAATATGCACGAAGTTTCAATTTCCCTTATCTGCCTTTGGCCTTCCTGACTTATCAAATTATTAACCTGAGTGAAAACCGGCAGCTACTGTTGGCGCAAATTCGGGATGGAGTGAATAGTATTGTTCAGTCTCGGATGTATTTGCGTGATTTAAACAAGATGCAGACTCAGATGTTTGACCAAAAAGTGTATTTTAAAGTTCATCGTGTCTATCCGCGCGTCACCACGCCGAATGGGCAAAATATGTATTTGCCACGTGAATTTGAATGGTGTTACGAAGCTAAAGATGGTACCTGTATTTGGGTACAAGGGCAAAGTCGCGGTGATTTCAAATTTGGTTTGGCCGCGGGCTATGTTGGAAGTTTTAGTTATCAGGTCAAAATAAATGAAGAGAACGAAAATGGGGAAGGTGGCTACTGTGAATACATTGATTGCCGTCCTTTACGCTTTCAAGAACAAGATAAAACCGACAAACTTTTAACTCATTTATCAAATTCTGTACCTTTAATGCTCAAAAAATAGAAAAACCTGCATTTTTTGTAGAATAAATAAACAGTCGTGATATTTTTGCTGAATTATTTAAAAAAGGGGGTTGCAAGCCTTCTGAAATGCTGTAGAATGCACATCCATCGGCGGTGATGAAGATTAAAACTTCTGATAAAACAGTAACTTAGCACGAGGTGTTAAGATTTGGTTTTGTAGGTTAAGTTTAAATTAATTTGAATTACGGATTGACACTTTAGAAATTCAGTGTAATATAGCCGACCTAGCTTGCTGGTGACGAATCAGCAAGAAGATCATTAAGAGCTTATGAAGAACAACTTGTGTGGA
>NZ_VPCO01000030.1:0-21615 GCF_013418175.1 Acinetobacter sp. YH12200 | reverse complement strand
GAGAAACAGAATAAACGTTCCCGTGCCAAGAAAAGTATGCCGAGCCGTAAAGCTCAGAAAGCTGTTATTGAACAAAGAAATTTAAATCCTGTGCTTGACTCTTGTGGTTAAAAACAGGACATTTTAAATGGTTTATCGCATAGACATTTTAATTGGTGAATAACACAGTCTGTAAGCCACAAATAGATATGATGCTCAAGCAACCTAGGCTTTAAAGCACTTCAAATTCAATCCTGCGATTTTTCTTACGACCTTCAGCTGTTAAATTATTAGCTATAGGTTGAGTTGACCCTAAACCATCAACACTTAAATTTTCAGCTGCTATATTTTTACTGATTAAATAATTCTTTACGGCTTCTGCGCGCTGTTGACTCAGTACTATATTTTTGTTGGCATCACCGGAACTATCAGTATGTCCAATAATCCGTACCTTCTTTCCGCTCACCTTATTTAAAGCTATGACCATTTCATCCAGAATCTTTGCACCGGACGCTGCCAGTACCGCACTACCAGATTCAAACTCAACAATGCGATTCTTTAATACCGCATCAATAATCTGCTGTTCTGCCTGATTTACAGTGAGCTGTGCATTTAAATGATAATTTGCTGGTATTAAACCTTGAAACTTTTTAGTAGTGATATCCATTTCATGAAGATTCAAAACCTTACCAATCAACTGAATATTAGACCCTTTGACCGTTAATTTACCTTGTTTTACCTTTTTAAGATCATCATTAATCACCTTATTTACCGCATTCGACCATCCAATTGGTACTGTCACTTGACGGATCTGAATGCGATTTATCACATTTTTCTGGCCATAAGTTGCATAGAGTTTATTCAAAATTTCCTGTTGTGTGCTGTCATTCGGTACAACACCTTCAACAATAATGGATTGGGCCTGTACGCCGCCGCCTAAACATATAGATAATAAAATTATGATTTTATTTATATAATTCAATTTTAAGCAGGTTTTTTTTATTTTCATTTCAGGTTTCTACCCCATGTGTTTTTTATAGTTTAATATCGTGAGTTAAGCTCATCTGACATTTATTTATTTATTTATTTTGGATTAAAAAGATCATGGCGTCGTCGCTCCTGTTTTTCCTACCGGAAGCATAGATGTTTGATTTATTTGTCCAGACACCGCAGTACGCTGTGCAGCGACCACACGTACCGATTTATTCGAGACGATCTGATCTACCAGTTGCAAATTGCTATAATTTGGCTGACCTCCGATAGAACTTGAATTATTACCACTCACCAGCCGGAAATGGGTCTTCACAAATAGTTCAGGATAATCTTTGCTGCGCCACACCATTTCAAAAATATTGCCTTTTTGAGTACGTTGTGCATTATCAATCATGCGGTTGATGCCATATTCACCTGGTTCATCAAATATGGTATGGGTCTTCCCTTCCAGATCGATTACTGTGATTCGCGCGCCCGGAATGGTGCCAGGATTTGGCCAGATAAAATTCACCCATTGTTGAACACCATTTTCAAATAGCATTCTTTGTCCATCAATATCAATGGTATACGCTAGTAAGTGAGACTGTTCTAAGGGATAAAACTGAAAATTAGATTGATTGAGGTTCACGGTTTTTGAATTGGTATGGTTTAACTCTCCAGTCGCCAGACCATGTACCGGTGCGACATAATTCTGAAAACTTGCAATAAAGGCAGGATTTAGACTAATGCCTAAATCTTGCCAGGTTTTTGAAGTCAGACTATAGCCGCGACGGATCACCAGAGGATCCAGATGCTCTTTGACAAAACGTGCAATACTGCCATTTTCACCAAAAATCTGATTAATTTCCTGAGAGCTTGCCTGCAAACTGGCCTGACTGCTAAACGGATATTTTTGTGCCAAATTTCCACTAAATGGTTGATAGGCCTGTATCTGCCATAATTTATTCATTTCAGCCTGGGCCGGAATCATCAGGCTTTCAAAGGAACGTGTCAGCGGCACACTCAATAATTTTTTAATCAGCTGTTGATCCAGCTCATTGCTTCCCACCGACATTTTTTCATCGACAAATTTCTGTGTGATATTAAAGATAGAGTTCTGCTCATCAATGGTTTGTTTGACTAAGATCATGCTGGCAGGACCAATATCGCCAGAACTTTTTAAATCATTGAAACGGCTTCGAACCTTGGCCATGGACTGCATATACTCATCTAGCAGCGACCGGTTCTGCAGATCGTCTCGCGAGCGTACAATCTGATAAAACAACTGAAAATCTTTAGAAATCACGCCATGAGATAAATGTGATGCAGAATTCTGTGCCAGTTTCACATCATCACGTTGCAATACTTTACGTTTAAACCAGGCAATAAAACCTTTTTGTGGAACTGCCAATTCAGCTTGCACCACAGGATTATCCCAGCTGGTTTCTTGTGCTACACGTTGAATGACCTTGCGGATGGGTGAGTTTTCTGGCTCACCCAGAATATCAATCTGACGGGTATGCTGATTAAAATCGGTTGTCTTGGCATAATGAATTGCATTTAAAAATTTACGCCATTCACTGATATATTCTTTTTTATACATTTCAGTCAGCTGGCGTCGAATTTGTTCCGGACTCCCACTGAAACTCAGGTCATCTGATTGGATGGTATTCAATACCCAGTCTTTGCTTTCGGTTGAGCTTTGAGCTGCCGTATCTATGGCATGTTGTACATAATCATTCCAGGCTTGATAGCTATAAAAACCGGGTAAGGCATAACTTCCCAACATTATTGTTTGAGCACTTTCCCCTACCATCTGCTTGATGGTTAAGGCTGGAAAACGTACCGAAGCCCGCATTTTAATTTCGTTATACACACGGTCACGTGCGGATACGCCTGTCGTCAGTGCTGACAAAACCTGACGGGTCTGTTCCACCAGAACAGTATCAGGATTAAGCAGAGGAAATGAACTTGAACCTGTCAAAGTCATGGCATAGCTGAGTAATTGTTCGGCCTTTTGCAACATTTCGGTACGTGGCTGTTGCCCCTGATGCTGATCAAGCCAGTTTCGCCAGAACCGTGTCAGCTGGTCACTCAAATGACTTGAATCTATATATTGGCGGTTGCTCAACATCAAATAAGTCTTAAGCGCATTATAGGCATCTTGTGGATTTTGGTCTGATGGCGCTAAGGCCAGTTGTTGAACTTGTGCAACCGGCTGAACTTGTACATTGATATGATTTTCTTTTAAAGTCGCCGAATGCTGTTTTACCCGTTGTAGATATTCCGCAATACTCTGCTGGGTAGGCTGCAAGATTAATTGCTCAATTCCTTTCAAATATTCAGCTTGCAGTTTTTCCCGGATCTGATGCCCTTGATACAGACCAAAACGATACTTGAATGGAAGCCTTTGATCAAATTGATCCAACTGTTGTAAATGCGCTTGCAGGATTAATAATGCATCCGTTTGTGTGGCCAGTTCAGTTCCTGACTGTTGCTGCATCAGCACCACCTTATTCAGGTCAGCCTGAACCTCAGCCATTAACTGCTGGTTATTCCGATAAGACCATATCCACATACTCAGTACAATTGATACTGTGAGTAAAGCCCCGGTAAAAGCCATAAAGCGCTGACGTTTTCGTGCCGGATTAATATGCTGCTTTACCAGATGCTTATCTTTAAGGATGACCTCAGAAAATAGGCTTTTCAGGAAATAACCTTGATGCTGGGATGTTGATGGAGTGGATAGCGCAATTTCATCATCACTGCGAATCAGATGAAAATCCTTAGCAATCTGTTTTGTCATTGGACTTTCAATCTGGCCTTCCTGTAAGGCACTGGTAAAATAAAAGCCACGAAAAACCGGTTTAAATTGGTAAGGATTTTCCTGAAACAAGGTTGCAATAAAGGTCTTGAATACTGGTTTAAGACTCTTAAATTCCAAAGGAAAGGTCATCACGCTGGGTGATATCTGCTGCGAATGACGACGGGTTAAGTGGGTCGTACTTACATTTTTGAGTCCGTCATATAAAATACTGAAATGCTTTTCAAACAACTGAACAGCATTTTCACTGGAAGCTGGTTCATAGGCCAAGGTGGCACCCCAAACCTGATCAAATTCCTGCTCATGATAACAATCAAAAAACCCCGTGAATCCGGCAATCAGATCCATCTTGGAAAATACCAGATAAACCGGAGCAAATACCTCTAGACGTTCGGTCAGATCCTGTATACGCGCCCGCAGACTTTTGGCCAGTTGCATAGACTTCTCCGGACTTTGGTTGACCAGTTCGGCCACACTGACCATCACAATCAATCCATTCACTGGTGCTTTAGCACGATTTTTCTTGAGAATATTCAAAAATCCCAGCCATTCCGGATGGTCTTCAGGATAGACCGAATACCGCCCAGCGGTATCCAGCAACACACCCTGTGTTGAAAAAAACCAGTTACAGTTTCGAGTTCCATTGAGCCCGGCAGATCGCATTTTCTGATGGGTTGCTTCAAATGGAAAGCGTAGACCTGAATGATAAATGGCAGAACTTTTCCCTGCTTCAGGATGACCAATCACCATATACCAAGGCAGTTCATAGAGTGCAGCATTAGCCTTGCAATCGCCCAGTTTAGATTTACGAATCAGCTGGATGGACTCTTTGACCTGTTGACTGATTAACTGAAGTTCTGCTTTATTATTCTTGCTTTCAGCCTCGGTATTTTGAGCTAAGGCCGTTGCAATTTTTTCGTCCTGTTTAGCAGACCGATAACGCTGGATAAATGCATAAATCCCCCAACCTATTAAAATAGCAGCATAGACCAACAGTAAAATCCAGAAGACTCGATCAGCGACCGTATTCTTCATGGAAATAATGACCACTAAAAAAGATAAGGCCATCATCGCTTTAGGATTACCAATGTACTGCCAGACATAGCCCAAGACGGTATAAAATAGTGTATTCACGGTTATCTCTTATTTTAATTTTTATAAATAATTAAGCGACTAATGTGCTTTGATTGAGTTGATCATTTTTTGTATTGGTAAAATATAAATAGGTAGATTCTTGTTGTAGGCCATAGGTTATTGTAATGACATTGTCTACTAGATGTGCTGACAACATCGCGGCAAAAACGGTGGCTAAATGCTGTGTATGCCCCAAATAAATTTTAGGATAAACAACATGATCTGGTTCGAAGTCAATATTTTCGAAACTTTTTTGTATTTTCTTCATTTTTTTGGAATGCGTGACTTCATCCAATACGACTAAAAAAGGTTGAGGCCATTCTAGCTGAGTAGAGAGATCAACTTGATGCTGAGCCAGATATTCCTGCAAATGCGTGACATGCTTAGCTACTTGCAGGGTCTGCAACGGGATCATTCCTTCAATTTCTAACTCAGGCGCAGCTAGACACCAGCTGGCAGCATATTCTGACGCAATATAGTGTTCATTTTGCCAAAGTTGATCATTGAGATAGTCCTGATCAATTTCAGAATCTGCCACGATGATAAGACTGGCCTCATGGGATTGCCCTGCGCTCTCTTGTATTAAATTCAACCAGTTGGAATAAGCACGATCAGCTGGCAAGAAATGCAACTGGAGATGAATCTGAGCAGGAATTATTGAATATTGCTGCTCAATCTGGCTTAAGAGTTGTTTCTGATATATTTCATTCCAATCATCAATCAAATGATCGGCTAACAAAATATGAAGATTCAATCGATTTAAGCGAACGACTGGTGCGGTAGTAAGAGGTGTAATGTGACTCTCATCTTCTTGGTAATTTTTCTGTCTCCATCCCGGATGCATTCGATATTGATAAGCCAGCTCCTGATCATAAAATAATGCAGAATGTTTTAACTGTCTTGATATTAAGCTCAGGCTTTCCTGATGCTGCTCCAGTTGATCTTGAATGAGGTGTTGAATCCGCCGTCCACTTAAGCTTGTCATTATTCCTTGCTCAGTCTGGTCTTTTTCGAGCAATGAATCTATGGCATGAATACGATATGCCAATAGCGGCAGACCAAAATAATTCAGCAATTTGGGGTCTAATTCTGGACTACTAAACTGCATCATTTTCTCTAAAATTTCTGCATTTTCACCAAAACTGTGCCAAGCCGCAGCTGAAAAAATATTAAGGGGGTAATCTTCAATCGGCTTTAAGGTTTCTTTTGTATTTTCAGAATCTTGCTGCCGTATTTGAGCCAATGAATTTGCTTGATCCTGCTGCTTTTGTTTTCTTTGCTGATACTTTTTTAGCGCTTTATAGATCAAATAAGGTGTAAATAACAGCAGGCAAAGTAGTAAAGGTAAAATACCGAAATACAATGTCAACTCTATATTGGATGGATCGTACTGAATGTCTCTCCAGTAATAAATGACAAGACCACTCGTAAGCACAAATAAGCCTACAAAAGTCTGAATGACAGGCTTGATCATGACAGGCTTCCTATCAGGCTATAACAAGTTTGCGTATTATGTGTCGCCTGATTGGCCAGCAATACCGCCCCTTTTGCCAAACCCATAGGATTCGCTTGTCCGAGCTGGACTGAACATAATTCATCTTTTTCTAGAATCAGCCGGAGATCTACCAATAAGGTTGGGCTACACCAGATTTGAAGAATCTTTTTTAATTTGACACTATGGATCCCTTCAGATAAAAAATTCAGATAGTCTTCACGTTTTAATGGGCCGATTTCAATTTCAATTTTTTCATCAATTTGCTCAAGTCTTTCGCCACAAAAACTATTGATTCCCAGCCGAACCGGTCGTGATTCTCCCAAACAGCTTCTTTGCTGTTCATTAAGCTGAAAGGTTTCTGGAATGAACTCATTGATCTGAAAGTTAAACTTAAAGATACAGGACAGGACGCTGTTTAAGGCATAATGTGTATTATTTTGACCCTGCATCAAACCTGAAAATTCAGCAAAATAATCATCTATATTCTGCTGTTCATGCTGCTGACTCATATAGCCACTCAAAGCATGTAGCAGGTTCAGATAATGATTTTCCTGCTCAATTTCATAGCGTAAGGCTAAGTGATAATTCAGACAGGCATCGACATATTGTGCAGTAAGCTTATGATTGAATAATCCCAGAAAATGCAAGCTTTCTTCTCGTTGTGCCCGTGTGCCCTGTTTAATTTTATCCGTATAGATATAAGGCAATTCTCCCAGAATACCAGTTAGCCCAACAATTAAATTGGTCATCTGCACTTTCTTATCTTGAGTTTGTAGTGATTCAATTTCAGAGACTGGAAAATTAAGATTCAGTGAACTGATAAATTGAAAGGCTTTACTCCATTCCTGCTCGTTTTTCTGTTCAGGCGCATGCCTTAATAATCGCGTGGCTTGAATAAATTCAAAGCTGGTCGGTTGCTGATAAAGCCGGTCAACTACAGAAGCCTTTTGCCACCAATCTGCTGTACGCATTGGTATAACTCCTGTTTTGATTTTGAATCAATAACGTGCATGTCTACATAACTATTCATCTGAACCTTTAAATTAAAGAGATGATTTAAAACCTGCACAAATATATAGAGACTAGCCCCCCGAAATATTTCGGTATCAATTTGAATTTCAACTTTGACACCACGTACAAATAGTGGAAACGGTTTATGCTCACGCAGTTTCTGCGTCAGGGAAAATTGCACAGTCTGAATTGAGTTAATAATGAGGCGATTTTCTTTAGATTGTGGCAAGTTATAAAGTTCAAGTAATTCTTTAATATAGCTGACCGCATCCCCTTGCATTAAAGATAGATTATTTAATGATAAGTGTGAAATAATCCGCCACTGTTCCTGCAGTTTTTGATCAAAACAATAGGGTAAATTAGGTCTTTTGACTAAGGTCGCCTTCCGCATCAAGCTACTGTCATTTAAAGATAAGGTGTTTTGATCTTTATGGTAACTTTCATAAGGCAGATCCCGATTACAGCATAGTAACTGGATACTGACAAAGTCAGATGAAATTTGATGCGGTTCTAAAGATTTTGAAATAATGGAATATTTTAGTCCTGTACTATTATTATTCTCGGGGAATAGATGATAATAAAACTGCCCATCTACCTGATGATAATGACTCATAGCAAAAAAAGGTAAGACTGAACAAATCATCTGATTTTTTTCATTTTTTTCTCGTAATATATTCATCTCAGTGATTGCATAGACCTGAAAATATTCAGGATGATGGATATCACTTATGAGTGAATACTCAAGGCGTTGATGATCAATTTTCTGTGGTTCAGCCTGTTTAGGGAATAAATTCACTATGGGAGTTGCAAATAATTTAAAATTGGCGCTATTTAATTCTGAATAGTTTCGGATCATTGCCTGATCATTCAGATTCATTTTAAAGTGAATCTTTAATTCAAATTCTGTAGTTTCTATATTCAGGTTTTTTAGAAAATTCAGATTCAAATCAAGAAAATTAAATTTCTCTGGAAAGCAAAAATACTCAATTAATAAACGATAAGCATGGTGAGTATGCTGATCGATTGGTAATACACTTTCTGTCTCAGTAAAACCCTGCAACTCAAATGGATTTTCAATATCAATCTTTTGGGTCTGTGTGTTTATAGAAAAACGGGTCTCGGGTTTAAAAATACAATCCAGTACTTGCAAGGGGAGATTGGAAATTGCATCAAGATAAATCGGCAGTTTTTGTTGGTCTAGCAGTCGTTGCTGCTGGTTAAAAATCTCGAAACCAAAGATTAGAGTTGCGTTCTGATTTAAATGAATATGTGCCGAAGCATGTGTTTTAAAACTGAGCGATTTTAATCCGATGGGTAATAGTTCAACCTGTTTTACCGTACGATATTCGCATTGTACTCCACGGGTACTTTTTGATTTTAGTACAGTTTTTTTAGGAATCTGCTGGCTACTTTTAAGCTGTCGGATTTTATTGCAATCCTCAAAACTGACCACTGAACATGCTGGAAAAGGTTTCAGATACTGCGGAAACATCACCTCAAAAATAGAGCGAGTGAATACCTCGTAGCTGTCATGTAACTTTTTATCAATGCGGGCGGAAATGAGTGAAAATGCCTGAATCAATCGTTCAATATGCGGGTCATCAATTTGCTCCTGATTGAGAGCAAGACGTTGAGCAATTTTCGGATATTTTTTGGCAAATTCTCGTGATTGTTGTCCAAATTCCTGTAATTGTTTTTCATAATACGGTAATAATTCTTCAATCACAGCACACCTGCTGATGTTCTAGGCAAAATCACGTATTGTTGTGTTGTGGGGTTGAGAAAAGCATCAAAAATCACCGGCTCATAGAGTGGATAAATATTTAAATAAGCTTGGATACTCAAACACAAGCTCCCCATATTCTGCTCATCGACCAGCATCTCTACATTAACTTGTTTTAAACGTAGTTCATGAACATGAATAGACTGCTCAATAGAACGGCAGATTTTGTCCCGATCCAGTGGATTCGCCGTTGAAAGACCGACAAAATCTATAATGCCAAATTGAAGAATGGAACCTTTGACCTGATCATAGCGATCAACCCTGCCCTCCAGATTAGCCATGCGGCTATTTAATAGATCTTCCAGATCAGTAGCGACTGATTCTCTTAAGGCCTGCAAAGAAAGCCCTTGTACACTCATTAGGTTCTGAGGCAAGAGACGGTCAAATAATGTTGTTCTAAATCCGTAAGGATGGAGCTGATCCAAATTCATATTGTTATTTTCTAATTTTATTTATTATTTTAAATATTCTGAGAGAGGCTGATCAGGATCAGCCTCTAAAGGAGCAAATTATGCTGCATAAGATGCAGTGTTATTTGCCAATGACCATTTCTTGGTCACTGCACCTTTTTGCGTGCCATTAATATCCTGTTGATTATAAGTCCATTCAACTGCTGCATATTTCAGACCAAAAGCTTCTGTTGGAACACCTTCTTGATTCACTACTGGAGTCACTTGTGAAACCAACACATGTTTTAATTTAATTTGTAGATATTTAATGCGTTTATCGCCATTCGCTCGATAAAAATCGATTTGTACTTCATCAAAGGTATAACCTGCTGAACATGCTTCCCAAAGTTTTGGGCTGGTTGCATCCAGATCTTTCATAAAAATCATGTCAGAATGTTCAACCCGTTCTGCAGTATGACCACCTACACTGGAAGAGGTTGCCGATTTTGGCTGGCGAATATTGTGAGACCAAGAGTTCACTTCTAACCAGCTTTTATGTTCTGAATCACGAGATTCACCATCGACTTTATATTTGCCTCGAAATTGGACGTAAATATCTTTCATTTTTAATAATTTTCCTATTGTTATAAACGTTATTATAATTTTGCCAACAGCTTTAATTGCTTGACTGCGGCAGCTCAGTGACCAGTCGCAAAGAGACAGACAACTCGTCTAGCTGAAAGTGTGGTCTCAAAAAGACCACAGACTTGTAGTGTCCAGGTTTTGCCGGATTTTCTACAACTTTGATAGAAGCCTCACGTAGTGGATACTGTGCTTTGGCTTCCTGTGAAGCGCCGTCATCCAAGAGTACATATTGAGACAGCCAATCATTTAGAAATGCTTCGACATTTCCTGCTGATGCAAAGCTTCCCACCTTGTCACGCATCATGGCTTTTAAATAATGGGCGATACGTGAAACTGCCATAATATATTGAATTTGACTTGATAATGCAGAATTGGCATTGGCCAGGTCATTTGCATATTTCTTTGGTTTTTGTGTAGATTGAGCGCCGAAAAAGGCAGCATAATCCGTATTTTTACAATGTACCAACGGAATAAATCCAAGATCACTGAGTTCTTTTTCACGACGATCTGTAATGGCAATTTCCGTCGGACATTTAAAAATGACTTCCCCATCATTGGTTTTAAATGTATGTACTGGTAGACCTTCGACCAGACCGCCACCTTCAACACCACGAATTGCCGCACACCAGCCATGCATGTCAAAGGCATTGGTTAACCGTGTACCCAGGGCATAAGCAGCATTCATCCAGAGGTATTCATTGTGATTTTTACCGGAAACATCTTCCACGTAGTTAAAGCCTGCTGTCGCAGTACCTTCTTTCGGATGATAAGGTAAACGGCCTAATACTCGCGGAATGGTCAATGCCATATAACGGGCATCGTCACTTTCTCTGAATGAACGCCATTGTACATATTCAGCTGTTTCAAAGATTTTGGACACATCGCGTGGACGATCGATGTCGGTAAAAGCTTCCAGTCCAAACATTGAAGGACTTGCCGCAGAGATAAATGGTGCATGTGCGGCGGCTGCCACATGTGAAATCTGCTCTAGCAGATACAGGTCTGACGGTGTGCGATCAAATTCAAAATCGCCAATTAAAGTGGCATAAGGCGCTCCACCAAAAGAACCATATTCTTCTTCATATATTTTTTTAAATAATGTACTTTGATCAAAGTCAGTTGCACTCTGAAAATCTTTAACCAGTTCTTTTTTAGTGGTATTCAGCATGCGAATCTTGATTAAAGAATGTGATGGCGTTTCCTGACAAAAATAGTATAGTCCACGCCAAGTAGATTCGATTTTTTGAAACTGTTCGTGATGCATAACCTTACTGAGCTGAGTCGAAATTAAGGCATCAATTTCTGCAATACGTTTATCTAAAGCCAGTGTCATATTTTCAGAGACTATAATCGTACCGGCCATAACCTCCTTGGCCAATTCACCAATCAGGCTTTTAGCACGTTCATGTTCCTCTTCGGTACGGGCAATTCGACTACGTTCAACGATAGAATCCAGAACCGAGTATTCCTGAATAGATACATCTGGGACAATTGCAGCATTAGAATGATTCACTGTCTGCCTCCACACTCATTTTCTGAATTTGGTTGGTATTTTTTAAAACTTCATCCAGCAAATCTTCCAGGCGTTCATTATTGGAAATCTTATTGCGCAAATCAGTTAAACGTTCTCTTGCTTCAACCAGTTTTCGCAAAGGTTCAACCTGTTGTACTACCTGTTCCGGCAGGAAATCATCCATAGCATGGAACATCAGATCTACCGAAATTTTGCCGCCCTCTTCGGTTAAACTATTGTCCACCTGAAAACTGGCATGGGGTGCTAAGGACTGCATTACCTCATCAATATTTTCGAGGTCTACATTGATAAATTTTTTATCTTTAAGCTTGCTGCTTTTCAGTTCAGAGGCTGCTGAAAAGTCTCCCAATACTCCGACCACAAATGGCAATTCTTTGACTTCACGGCCATCCCCGACTTCGACATCGTAGGTCAATTGCACACGCGGCGGCCGAATGCGTTGTAATTTTTTTTGTACACTTTCACGCTTAGCCATCATGATTTTCCTTGTTAATTATTTTTTAATGATCCAAATGGATTGGTAGTGAGGCCATGGGTTTGAGTGCTTATATTTTCTGGTTTCTTATTGTTCATGGCTGCTGTATTCACTTTCGTATTATTACTCGATGTTTTATTTTTCTTTAGATTAACATTTTGTTTTAGCGTAGTATTTGCCTTGGTTTTTATCTGTTTTGATTTCGAATTCAACGCTGTATGGGATGAAGATTCAGAAAATTTCGGTGCGGGTTGTGCCAGATAAATATGTTCAGTCAGTGATTTGGCTTGCGGATAGGTAAATTCGTTTAAAGCACGAACTTCTGTACTACGCATCTGCTCTAAACTTCCGGCAGAGATTCCAATACCGGCCAAAAAACCAAGATCAGTTAAATCCTGATGATGGTAATTCTGCTGATGTAATTGCTCGATTAAATTCAATGCCTTCAGGTTATATCCTAGTTCGACATAGCGCTTGGCGATTTGGGTATTGAGTTGATGCTGTAGCTGAATATTTTTCTTCACCGATTTGTCGCACAGCTGCTGATATAAACCGATCAGTGCTAAATCAGTAACATCCTTTGCCTGTGGATAGGCCTTGATACATGATCGATTTAATTCTGCAGCGTGGGTTTGAGCAAAACATAGCTGTGCCATTCCTGAGATGAGCAATACGATAAAACTTAAATTGTTTTTCAAAGTGAGCCTCATTTTTTGTTGTTTTTTATTTTTGAATATTAAAAAATGATTTTTCTATTCTTATAATTTAAAAATCGTGATGTGGATTTAACAAAAAATGATCACAAAAAGTCAATACGAAAATGAGTTTTAGTTAAAAAATTTATGTAATTTGCTAAAATTGCTAAATTCCGATCAATGAATGCAGACTTTTTATTAGATTTGAGTAGAATATGCCAAAAATAGTGCGTCAAAATATTTTGATAGCTTATAGATAAACTTAAATAAATAAAAATTAAACTTAATAATAAGAATCATATAGCTATAAATTCCCAAAATATCAGGCTATATATTGAAAAGAGAAAAATATGAGTAATTTAAAAATTTTGATTACAAAATTATCCGAACATGCGCGCCTCTACCTTGAAAAATCGGCGAACTCCTGCATTAAAAATCAAAATTATGAAATCGAAATTGAGCATTTTTTCTTAGAATTGCTACAACAAAATGAATTAAATGATATAAAGTTCTTGCTGAAAAAATATAAAATTGATGAAGATAATCTGATTAATGAGCTTCGTCTGAGTATTCAACAACTGAATAAAGGGAATTCTCGCACTCCTATCTTTGCTAAATCAATTATTCGTGTATTAGAACAAGCCTGGCTTTTGGCTTCAGCAGAAAAAAATCCGATGATCCGGAGTGGACATTTACTGGTTGCTTTGCTTACTGCACCGCATCTATATCAAGTTGCGATTCGTGCCTCTGCATTATTTGAGCTATTTCCAATTGATAGCATGAAGCACCAATTTTTAGAACACTGTAAGCAAAGTATTGAAAGCCCAGATCATATTCATTGCAGCAACATACAAGAAAATTCACCCGCTCAACAGCCAGAATTTAATAAAACTCCAGCACTCGATCAATACACAATAAATTTAACTGAAAAAGCGCGCCTAGGCCAGATTGATCCAGTGATTGGTCGTGAATTCGAAATCCGCTTGATGCTAGATATCCTGATGCGCCGTCGTCAAAACAATCCTATTCTTACTGGGGAGCCAGGAGTAGGAAAGACTGCCGTTGTAGAAGGACTGGCACTGAAAATTACCACCCATCAAGTGCCTGATCCACTTAAAAATGTAGAGCTGCATATGTTGGATCTTGGATTATTACAAGCGGGTGCCAGTGTCAAAGGTGAATTTGAAAATCGACTCAAACAAATCATTCAGGAAGTTCAGTCTTGTCGTTATCCTATTATCTTATTTATTGATGAAGCCCATACCTTGATTGGTGCAGGTGGTCAGGCTGGTCAGAATGATGCAGCCAATCTGTTAAAACCGGCTTTGGCACGTGGTGAACTACGCACCATTGCAGCAACGACTTGGGCTGAGTACAAACAATATTTTGAAAAAGATGCTGCACTTAGTCGGCGTTTTCAGGTCGTGAAAGTAGAAGAACCGACTGAAGAAGTGGCCATCAATATGTTACGGGCCATGATTCCGGTCATGACTCAACATTTTCAGCTGCACATTGATGATGAAGCCATTATTGCTGCGGTACGTAATTCGCATCGTTATATCAGTGGGCGGCAATTACCAGATAAAGCCATTAGTGTTTTGGATACGGCAGCAGCACGGGTGGCTTTGAGCCAAAATTCGCAACCGGTCAAGTTAGATCATTTACAGGCACAGTTACATAATTTTCAACTGGAATATGGCCTTTTACACAAAGAGCATCAAGATCCCCTGATGTATCAAGAGCGTTTAATTAAATTATCAGAAAAAATTTCCAACTTAGAACAGGAAATTTCACAGCTGAGATGCCAATGGCAGCAAGAACTGGAGCTAATTCAGCAAATCAAATCCTTACAGGCTCAACCCGAACAGAGTGAGAAGCAGAATCAAATAAAAACATTACGCCGGCATTTAGCCCAGATTCAGGCTCAGGATCCATTGGTCTTTGAAGGTGTGAACACGCTTATCATTAACCAAATCATTTCAGACTGGACTGGAATTCCGGTAGGAAAAATGATGAATAATGAGATCCAGCAAGTATTAACGCTCCAAGATAAATTATCACAACGTGTCATGGGCCAGGATGATGCATTACAACAGCTGGTACAAGGCATTAAAACGTCTAAAGCTCAACTGGATGATCCGAACAAACCGCAAGCTGTGTTTTTGTTAGTTGGCCCAAGTGGTGTAGGAAAAACTGAAACTGCCCTCGCCTTGGCGCAGGAATTATATGGTGGTGAGTCACATCTGATTACGGTGAATATGTCGGAATATCAGGAAGCTCATACTGTATCTTCCTTAAAGGGTGCGCCTCCAGGTTATGTCGGCTACGGTCAAGGAGGCGTATTGACGGAAGCTGTGCGCCGTAATCCATATAGCGTAGTTTTACTGGATGAAATCGAAAAAGCGCATACTGATGTGCAGGAGTTATTTTATCAGGTCTTTGACAAAGGAATGCTGGAAGATGGCGAAGGCCGACTAATCGATTTTAAAAACACTACGATTCTGCTGACGTCGAATGTGGGTTCCAGTGCCATGATGCAGGCTTGTTTAAATCAACCTAGGGAAAACTGGCCAGATGCCAATACTTTGATAGATCAATTAAAACCAAGCTTATATCAGCAATTTAAACCGGCCTTTCTAGGACGTATGCAGATCGTGCCTTATTATCCTTTGCACGATGAACTGTTAATCCGGATTATTCAGCATAAACTAGCAAAGATTATCCAACGCATCCAGCAGCAATATGCCATGCAAGTTACTTATAATGAAGACGTGCTTGAACTACTACTCAGCCGCTGTACTGAAGTTGATAGCGGTGCACGTAATATTGATCATATTTTAAATGCTTCCATATTGCCTGCTTTGGCTACAGAAATACTCATGGCCATGAGTGAAGAAAAGCTGCCTAAATTAATTCATATTGATGTCCAGCAAGATGAAATCCTTTACAGTGTAGATCCAAAAATTAAAACAGTTAAAAAATTTCGTTTTAAAAGCAATACAGCTGATGTTGTATGATCAGATTAAATAATAAAAACAAATAAATATAAGAATGGGTATAGAAATGACACTGAAATTTGAATATTTATTGCAAGGAATTTCCATTGAACAGCCATGTGGTGTGGATTGTTCATTTTCAAATGATTTTCATGCGATTAAAAAAGCCAAAACTTGGGATGATCCCCTATTGGATCAAGGTGACTGGATCGCTGAACCCAAACAAGCGGATTGGCAATTTGTGAATGACAAAATAATTGAATTATTGTGCGAAAAAACCAAGGATATTCGATTATATACTTGGCTCATTCAGGCATGGAGTCATCTATATGGTTTTGAAGGTATTGCTCGAGGATTAGAACTAAGCCAACAAAGTCTGGGGCGCTACTGGTTAGAGATACATCCTGTTATTGAAGAGGATAATTTTGATCAGCGTTTAGGTTTGTTGCAAGGTTTGATTGCACAATTCCCCATACTAATGAAACAGATTCCTTTGGTCAGCTCCGCACCTTTTTATAGTTTAAGTACATATGAAGCACTTTTACATCAGCGCAATATGCAACTAAAACAACAGGATTATTCTTCTGAAAATGATCCTGTTCAGGACTTGGAATATTTTGAGCAACTATTGCTAAATACTGACAAATCTATACTGAGCCGAAATAATCAATATCTTTTGGAGATTCAGACAGAGTGGCAGAAACTTAAAACCACTTTGGATCAACTGTTGGGTCTGGATGCACCAAGTTTTGCAGCCACAGACTCTCAGCTCGAAGCAATATTCACCAGTATCAAGCGAATCTATAAAATCGAAACATTTGCGCAACCTTCCGAAATAATATTAGATCAGGTGAACTCACCACAACCTCATACTTCGGAAGCAGTTGTGATGAATATCTCACATGTAAATTCAAATCTGCAAAAATTTCAGCCCCACGCCCAAAACCATTTGGCCAATCGTCAACAGGCAATGCAGTTATTACAAGAGATTGCTCAGTATTTTCAGATCAATGAACCACATAGCCCAGTGAGCTATATGCTACAAAAAACAATTAAATGGAGTCAGCTGCCCTTACATGAATGGCTGGCTCAAGTCATCAAAAATGAGAATCCTGTAGAGCATGTCCATGAATTACTGGGTGTACATACCAATAATGAATCAAAGAATGAATGGTAAATATTAAAATGTTCAGAGCAGAAAAAGTACTTTGGGGCGAAGGTCTATTTTTAAGACCGCAACATTTTCAATTACAAGATGCTTATCATGAGCAACGTTTGAGTCATATGATTCGTGCGACATTTCCTTTTGCTCATGGAATTCAGTCCATCCAATTTGATGAAGCACAGTTCAATATGCACATACTGGCATTAAGTAAAATTGAAATGATTTGGCAGGATGGTGAAATTTATCAGGCACCAGCACAGGATTTATTACCGGAACCCGTGCAACTGGATGCTTTAAACCTGCATGGAGAGATGCAGGTTTATTTGGCTTTACCGATGCTACAACCGAATAAACAAAATGTAAGTCATGCCGAAAGTACTCAGGCTGGCCGCTATCACTCGCAGTTAATTTCAACCCACGACTTATTTACCGATGCAACGACTGCAGAAATCACCCTGTTACGCCGTCGTGCTGAATTTAAGCTATTTGAACTCGGACAAATACCTCAACAGCATCTGGATGGCTATTTATATATCCCGGTTGCTCAAATCAAGAGACAAAGTTCAGGAAATTTTATTCTCAATCATAAGTTTATTCCTCCCATTCTACATATCCAGGCATGTGAGTATCTGCTAGACAATTTAAAGCGAAGCTTAAATATCATTCGAGCCAAAATTAAGACGATTCAATCCAATAACCGTGAAAATGAACAGAAATTGATTGAATTTCGCTCGGGAGATATTGTCTCTTTCTGGCTGGTAAATGCCTTAAATACAGCCCATGCAAGCTTGAACCATATTTTGCAGTATCCGCAAATTCATCCGGAGCGACTATATGCGGAACTGCTACGACTTACTGGATCTTTACTCACCTTCTCGACTGCTTATGAGATTGATCAACTGCCACAGTATCAACACCATCAACTTTACGACAGCTTTAATCAGCTGGATATTATTCTCAGAGATTTACTCGATACGATTATCTCGAATCGCTATATCAGTATCAGTTTAAAAGAAACACGTCCATCCTATTGGATTGGGAGTCTAGAAACAGACAAAATCAGCCGAAATACCAGGTTATATCTGGCTGTATCGAGTAGCGTAATGCCAGCGCATAATCTGATTGCGCATGTTCCGGTCCGTTTCAAGGTCGGCAGTACCATCGATGTTGAACAACGCGTAATTGCAGCTTTGCCTGCTGTGCCATTGCAGCATCTTATGCAGGTTCCTACAGCAATTCCGGTGCGATCCGGTGTTCATTATTTTGAGATCGAACCAAATAATGAACTGTATCAGCGCATGCTGGATTCAGAAGCAATTTGTGTTTATATCCCGAATGGGTTTCAGGATATTGCGATTGAACTCATTGCGGTTATGAATGGATGAATATTCAAATGAATACAATCACAAATAATCCTTCTTCACTGTTTGAAGAGGATCAGAACGGAATCGGCGATATAGCAAGACAATCTATCGAAACCAATATCTCATACGGGGCAAGTTTGCTAGATTTATTGCATGATGGTTTTTATATCGTTTTTCTTGTAAAAAATAACTACATACCTGCTGATATAGAATTATTCCGTGAGAAAGTTTTGCAAATGCTCAGCCAATTTGAAAGCCAGGCACGTAAGGTACAATTTTTAGCTGAAGATATTCAAGATGCCAAATATGCCTATTGTGCTTTACTGGACGAAACGATTGTCACACAACAGGATGAGCGCTTTTTTGATTTGCAGAATTTCTGGCTGTTGAGCCCGTTGCAATTAAGTCTGTTTGGTTCACAACTGGCTGGCTATCAGTTCTTTGAATATCTGGAAAACATCCGTCATAAAGACAAGGATCGACTGGCAGTATTAGAGGTTTATCATTACTGTCTATTATTAGGCTTTCAGGGAAAATACCGGATTGAATCGATTGAACATTTGAATAGTTTGGTGGCTCGAGTCGGAGATCAGATTGATTATCTCAAAGCTAATAAAACGGCCTTCTCTCCTTTTTCCGCACTTCCCGATCAAATCAGACATATAATTCATCGAGAATTACCATTTTTCTGGATTCTAATTTTCCTGTTTTTATTTGCAGTATTCAGCTTTGTCGCTTTTAAATATGTTTTATCGACAGAACAAACAACTATTTTTGCTCAATATCAGAATCTGATTAGCGCTCCTGCTGAGCAAGCTTATATTACGATTCATTTACCCTAATTAAATTTTTCAGATCAATACCATGAAAGCTCATAAAAATAAAAACTTAAAAGTATTTACTTCAGAAAAATTGAATGCAATCTTTGCGAAGAATTGCGCCGTTGTGCAATTTATATCGCCTAAGAAAAGATTGGGTTGGAATCTGAACTAGATCAAGTATTTCACTTATGATTTTTATCATATTGAGTAGCTTCACCCTAATGAGTTTGGTAATGTTCGCCCTGCTGTCCTATGAATTTAGACGAAGGATACAGGCTGTTTTTCTCAGATTCATTCCGCAAAGTAAACAGCAATTGACTCAAGCAATACATTTTTCACGTAAATTTTATCGGGCGGCCTCGCCTGAACATCTGCATTCTCATTGGTATGTTCAGCAGTGGTGGATTTTGATTACCGGATTAATATTATTTGGCAGTATTTTGCTACTCGCTTTTACCCAGCCCTTAACTGCCAGAAAATTTGAATCTGAATATTTAAGGAAAGTTGATCCACAAATTTATGCTCTTTTGGATGGGCAAATGTTGACAGCTCCGCCTGAAGTTGCTGACCGCCTCATTATAGAAGCCCTTCAACAAGAGCATTTTCCAGATCATCCGGCTATTTCAGCACAAAGCTTTAATTCAAATCTTGAAGATATTCATAGATCAGCAATGCCTACGCATTCAGATATCAGTACAGCAGACCGTAAATGGCATAAGATGAATCCACGATTTAAGCAACGTTTACTGATGGTATTTAAAATCATGAAAGAACAGCATGATTATGAGCTGGTTTTACTTGAAGGCTATCGGAGTCCGGAACGGCAAAATTCGTTGGCAGCCGATAGTAATATTACCAAGGCTAAAGGCTTTCAGAGTTATCATCAATTTGGATTGGCTGCAGATATTGCCTTTAAACGGCATGGCAAAGTAGTCATTACAGAACGTGATCCTTGGGCCATGCGCGGTTATGAATTATATGGTCAGGTCGCTGAATCGGTGGGTTTGACCTGGGGCGGCCGCTGGAAATCCATTAAAGATTTCGGACATACTGAATATCGTATGCCCGGTTTAAAGAAAACTGCTGAGATGGCGCATCAACTGATCCATGAAGGTCAATTACAGGTACATACATTACATCCGTAAATATTACTTAATTAAGGAATGCTTGCATGTATTTAATGACTTCATCTGGTTTTTCACCATGTAGCCAATGACCGGTATTTTCAATAACTTCAATTTTTGCCTGAGAAAACTGTTCATTAATTGCTGCAAAATGTTCTGGTTTTGAGATATAAAAAGAATCACCACCACGCAGAAATAAGGCTGGCCGATTAATTTTTTCGACCTTTTCCCAAGCCATAATATCTGGATAATGATCAAATAAAGCCTGAACATTAAACAGCCACTGCCCTTTATTAAAGGATTTTAATAAAAATTGAATCACCATTTCTTCATGAAGATATTTACGCATAATTTTTGCTGCTTCCAGTCGTGAAGCAACATTTGCTTGCTGTACTGCAAATAAGGCTTTAAAAATTTCAGCATGATGACTTTCATGATATTGGATCGGTGTAATATCAAGCACGATGAGTTTTTCAGTCTGTTCACGAGCTAAATCTGCCAGTTTCATAGCAATTTTCCCACCCATAGAATGTCCAACAACGACAAACTTATGAACATTTAAACTGGATAAAGTTTCCAATACATCTTCTGCCATGAGCTGATAGTTAATATCAGAGCTATGACCAGAAAGACCATGATTACGCACATCAATTTGGATCACGGTTCTCTGTTCAGAAAAATGTCGAGCCAATACTCCTAAATTACTCAAACTACCAAATAAACCATGAATAAAGATCATTGGAGATACTGTTGAAGTTTCATGATGGTGTAATTGATAGTTAAGGATCATTTGAGAATTCCGTGATTTCTTGATTTAATTGTTAATAGTGGGTTGATATTGAAAATTAATCAATTGCCAAATTTTTAAAATAAAAATTTACTTAGGCTATTTGTAGCAGGTTGATCAATTTGCTTAGGCTAAATTCATCATCAGATTAAAAGTGTTCAAAGCTTAATTATTAATTTGAATTAAAGAAAAATGCCCCATCAATATAAAAGACGATCTAATACATTTTTAAAATAGCCTTGGGATTAAGAGAAATCGCACCCATATTTTATTTTTAATTTCAGAATAAGGATGATACTAGGGTGTGTCCTCATTTGGCTTTGCACCAAATAAATATACAGGCTATACGAATCATAGATTTATAATTGCGTGCCAGTTTATCAAATCGAGTTGCAATAGCACGGAAATGTTTTAATCTCGCA
>NZ_VPCO01000029.1:0-25597 GCF_013418175.1 Acinetobacter sp. YH12200 | reverse complement strand
GACTCTACGGGTTTAAAATTTTTAGGTGAAGGTGAATGGAAGCGTAAGAAACATCAGCCTGAATACCGTCGGCAATGGCGTAAACTGCATATTGGTATAGATGCTGAAACACTGCAAATACGTGCCGTTCAGCTTACGACAAATAATGTCAGTGATTCACAAGTACTAGGTGATTTACTGGATCAAATCCCACCAAATGAGCGAATAGATTCTGTCTATACCGATGGGGCGTACGACACGAAGTGCTGCAGACAAGTGATTTCAGATCGTCAAGCACATGCAGTAATTCCACCCAGGAAGAATGCCAAGCCCTGGAAAGATTCTAAAATCAGTTCAATAGAACGAAATGAGTTACTTCAAACGGTTAAGCATTTAGGCAGAACCCTATGGAAAAAATGGTCGGGCTATCACCGTCGCAGTTTGGTGGAAACCAAGATGCATTGCATCAAATTATTAGGAGATAAGCTGACGGCAAGACATTTTCAAAGTCAGGTCAATGAAGTTCATGCGCGTGTGGCAGTTCTGAATAGATTTACGGAATTAGGCAGACCTCACACCCAAGTTGTCACTTAAATTTGAATGGATTGGGGAAAACTCAGCTTTTGAATGTTTATGCAACAAAGCCGTATGAAACACTAAAGAAAAAAATAAAAAGAGGCAGAAAATTCACCTCTTATAAAGTATTGATTTATGCTTCAAGGTGGAGATATTTCTATATGAGTTCGGTCACTATATATCTATACTATAAAAATCATGTACAATCGCACGAGCACCAAAACTTTCTTTTTGATTAATCAGTCCTGTATTTAAAAACTTTCCTTCTTTTTCATTTGAGATACCAAAATCAAATATCTTAGTAGACTTGATATTTTTATTGATTAAAAAATCGATTAGAATATCTAAGGCTCTTTCTTCCCTTCCCTTATCATTACTGGCTAAATACTGTAAATGGACTACTTTCTCAGTTTCAAAAGTCACTGCTGCTGCAACAATCTGACTTTCAAAACAACATTTATAAGCCCTTATGTTATTAGGGAATCTACTTTTTAATAAATCTATTTCCGTTTCATTATGAACTGGCTTTTGATGATGATGTTGACCTAAGACTTCACGAATAACTTCCCAGACTATGCTTGGCTGTTCGACTTCTTCATAAGTTAATCCAGATTTTTTTGCTTTATTGATTGCCCATTTTTTAGATTTTGAATAGTAAATTTTTTCCTGTAAGTTAATAGAAGTACTAATATCCCGACGATAGAGCCTTGCTTCATTTAGAAATAAAGCATATAAATCCTCTTGAGCAGGATAATGATGATAAATATTAGGTATACATTTATATATAATTTTTTTAATATAGTTCTCTTTTAAAAAACCTTTTAACTGAGAAAAAAGACTTAACATATCAATAGCACGACAATCCCTATCAATCAAAAAACCACCAAATGTTAAGCCTTGATGACTATAAAAAATATTATCTTTAATATTTCCAGGCAATAAAGCCACGATTTTATCTTTATCATTTTTAAACATTAAAGAAAAGTCTTCAAATCGATCAGAATGGTAGTCCATAAAATTCCGATTAAACATGAAATGATAATTTTTACAGTTTAATAAAAAATCATTCCATACTTCTTTATCAGCATCTTCATATTTTTTTATTTGAAAACTTACAGCTTCTTTCACCGTAATCTCCTTTATCATTATAAATTTTCATAAGGTATAAAATCTAAATAATATTTTTTAAAAATAATTATTAAAAAAACCTTAAGATTTATTAATTCCTAGTATTTTGGATAATCTATAATTAATCAAATCTGCATTAAAATTTTTTTTAGCATATAAAAATCCTTGATATCCCATCTTATTTACTTGTTCAGGATGCTCTATAAAATAAATCATCTTTTTTACTAATGCAGCCACATCCCATTTTGGAATCAAAAAACCTGTTACTCCATCTACTACTGTTTCATTGCAGCCTGGTACATTAGTAGTAATGACTGGCCGACCTATAGCCATCGCTTCTTGTGTACTGCGAGGAACCCCCTCTCTATAATAGGAGGGTAATACAAAAACCGCACTCTCACGTATTCGTTGATCTACATCTTTAACGAAGCCCGCATATTCTATAATTCCTGTTTCTATCAATTGATCTAATTCTGTCTGCTTTAAGCCGGTTGGGTTTTCGGGATCTAGTCCCCCTATAATTTTAAATTTTATGTCAGGATATTTTTTTTTAATTACTTTAGCAGCTTCTAAATATTCAAATATACCCTTTTCAGCAATTAACCTGGCAATAAAGATAAAAGATAATCTTTTTTGATCATCCCATTTCGTATAAAAATAGTCATTTAAATTAAGACCAATAGGTCCCAAAACTTCAATTGCATTCTGTTTATACGGAAGATTATAACGATGAACGAGATCTTTAGGATCATCGCGATTTAGAAAAATAATTTTATCTAAGTATGGAAATGCAAGCCGATATAAAGAGATTTGTACAAAGCGTATGAATTTAGCCTTCAAACTTTGACCATTTTTATGAATGGTAAAAGGAGAGCCTAAGCCTTCAATCATGCCATAGATATAAGGAACTTTATTCTTATAAGCAGCCAAAGTTGCATAAATAACGGGTTTTGTTGAATATGAAAATACAATATCAGGTTGAATTTCCTTTATTTTCTGAGTCAGCTGATAAGTTGAATATAGATCAGCCAATGGATTTAACCCTCCACGACTAAGTTGATAGGTTACAAGAGTAACTCCTAAATTTTCTATTTTATCCAACCAGTCATTGCTATATTCAGACACGAAAGCATAAACATGATAATTCTGGGCTAAACAGGACAAAATGAAATCTTTACGAAAGCCATAAAGATTAGATGCTGTTGTACCAATAATAATAATTTTTTTAGAGATCATTACTTTATACGCTCTATAATTTCTAATTGTGAAGCATAAAAATCTTTATCCTGATCAGAGACAGATGTAATCCTACGTATTTGTAGAACTTGCATTAAATTCAGGAAATTTAATATTCTCACTACAATTTTTTTGACTTGAAATTTTAAAATAATTTTATTTTTGTCTATATCAGATATAGTATTCTTATAATATTTTTTAATCACTTTAATTTGGGTATTATAACCACGGACCATTTTTTCTTTTTTTACATTTTCTACTTCTCTATAAAAATACAAGGGTTCTTGCATAACCAGATAATTAAAATCATTTTTTATAGCTGCCGAGAGCCATAATTCATAATCTTCAGCTAAGCAGTTATCGATTTGATAAAGATTTCTTTGACACCATACCTTACGTGCAAGAAGTGAAGGATGTAATAAATTGGTCAGACCTTGTAAAATTTCTTTTGGCTGCATTTGGTGATTAGAAAAGATTCTTTTTCCTAAAATTTCATTTTTATTGCCAATGGAATATAAGCTGGTTACCACTAAGTCAATTTCTGGATTTTCATTCAAAACTTTAACCTGTTTTTCCAGCCGGTCTACTGCCATTAAATCATCAGCATCCATACGTGCGATAAGGTCATATTTTGCTTCATTAATAATCTGATTTAAGCGGTAAGGCAATCTTCTATTGTACCCATCAGAAATGATACGGATTCGAGGATCGACAAATGACTGGGCTATCTCTAAAGACCGGTCTGTTGATCCATCATCTACCAATATTAACTCCCAGTTTTTAAAAGTTTGAGCCAGTACTGACTTAATCGCATCTTCCAAGTATTTTTCTGCATTAAAAAATGGAATTCCTATAGAAATATACATATTTATTCTTCCTTATTATTATTTGAAAATAGTAAAAAAGCCGCCAATAAAAACCAGAAAATAAGCGTTCTTGCACTATAAGTGGTAAACCCATATAACATTGGCCCTAATAATATTATTTTGTTTGAAAGTGAAAGTTTCTTGAATATTTGATATAAAAATATTAAAAATAAGGATATGCCTACAATTCCATAATAAAACAAGATTCCTAACCAAGTTGAATGAATTTCATTGCCTGTGGGGTTATATAACCAGTGAGCACCTTGCCCAGCCCCAAAAATCAAATATTGAGGATAATCAAAGAAACTAAAAAGACCGCGTCCTTCTACTTGGCTATCTCTTTGATCTAATCCTTCTACAAATCGTAATACAATATTATCAAAAGCCCCCATGTTATATAAAAAGTAGCTTAAAACACCAAAAAAAACCAAGGTCCCAAAGAATACAAATATTCTTTTATTGAGTTCTCCTTTTTGGCTAAATATAAATCCTAGCGTTAACATTAAAAAGCCAACAGAAGCAGATCTTGACATGGTCAATAAAATCAGAAATAAGGCTAACAAATAAACGACTATTTTTTTAAAGTTGCTTCCAGAAATATATAAATAAATTGCACAGGTACTGAGCACCCAAAATGCCATTTGATTAGGATCATTAAAAAGACCATTGTATCGTGGGTCAAAATCATAACGACCTAAGTTACTTGCCCAGATAATAATTTCAATGACATAGGAGAAAGGAATAAGAAATAATAGTTTTTCATGGAAAAAATTAATCTGAACCTGATTCAGGTTCATCATTAATAAAAAGAATAATAAATTAAAGATCCAGTAAACAGTCGACATCATATAACTGGAATCTAGAACGATTAAATACCAGGAAAAATTCACACAAATTGCATATGCGACAAACAATAAAATTGTATTAGAGTATTCAATATTTATTGAAGAACTTTTATTAAATAATAATAAAATAGCCCCCATAATAAAAATGTGACTAAACTGCGGAACCCCACTTGACCAAAAATAAAACTGAGATAAAAAAAATGAAAACAATACAAGATATACAACCACTTTATCTCTTATATTACTATCACTTAAAAAAATAATGTTATTTTTTGAATTACTTTCATTTAAAATAATCATTATCCATTCCTTTTATATTATCTGATGCTTTAAAAAAGCAAAAGAACTGATTAATATTTCATATTATTAATTTTATTTTTTTGATTTAGTATTTTTTAAAAATATTAATACCTTTTTAAAATTAATAATATTGATTAAACTTAATTTTTATTAAAATTCTTTTTTAATGAATAACCAGTAAAAAAATCTGAAAAAATCATATGTAAAAATTTCAGATGGATATTCTCTCAAAATTCCTAGCATTTTTTCTAATGATTTCTTTTTGGATATTAACCCTAATTCAAACGCATTTATCCATAACGCTCTTTTTTTTGCTTTATTAAAAAGTATATGATTTTGGTACTCATTTAAAATCATCATTCTTGAATCATGCATGAGAGAGGTTTGCTTATGCATATTATTATCATGTAGCCTGTATTTAGCAAACAGGACGGGAAGATAACATAACTCCCCTTCTTGTGCTAAAAGCAACCACATATACCAGTCTTCAATTTTTACCTCAGCATCATAACCACCGATTTTTTTCAAAGCTTTTGAGCGAATCAGTTGTGTCGTGGCTGGCAAATCATGTTCTAATAATAAAATTTGTTCAAAACTATAGTTTTTTCTTTTTTTAATTCTATTTTTCACCTGATTAGAATCATGATCAATAACTGATATTCCTCCAAACACTGCTATACAATTTTTGTTATGCTTTAAAAATTCGGATTGTATTTTTATTTTATCTTCCAAGATTATATCATCAGAAGCGAGAGAAGAAAAATATTCTCCCTGTGCCCATTCTAAGGCTTCATTCAAGGTTGCACTCAAGCCCTTATTCGCTCGATGCCTAAATTCAAACCGGGTGAATCGTTTTTCACATCGTGGAATCAGTTCTTGTATTTTTTCTACTGAAGAATCTGTAGATCCATCATCAATGACAATTAACTCAATATTCTGATAAGACTGGTTAATGACACTCTGGATACTATCACACACAAATTTTTCATGATTATAACTTGGTATAATGACAGAAACTAAAGCTTGGCCATTTATCATATTATCTCTCTTTGTTTTAATGATTTAAATATAAAAAAACTGATGATGATCCAATACATCCCATAATTTATGAAGTGGGCCATTGAAACACCTTCAAATCCAAAAAGCTGGGTACATACATAGGTCAAAGCAATAAGAGACAAGGTAAATATAATCTCTGTAGAGATGTACAGTTTGGTCATGGCTTTGCTTAGCATCAAATAAGCCAGTATCCAGCTTCCTATTTTTAATGCATCCCCCATCATTTGCCAAAAGAACAGGCTCTGCATGGGTGCGAAAGATGGACTGAATAAGACCTTGATAATCCAGTCACGCAACACAAAAATGACTACTCCGCCTGCCACAGCCAGTGGAAAAAGAAACTTATAGCCTAAATAAACTTCTTTCTTAATTTCATCAATCATCTTGAGTTCTGACAAGCGCGGTAAGTAATAGACTCCCAATGTTGTTGTAACCACCATCAGGTATACGGTGCTTAGACGGATCATGGCTTCCCAGTAACCGGCATACGCCAGGCCAAATTCCTGACTTAAATAGGCTCGAATTAACATTTGCGATAAAGGCACACAGATCGCACTGACCAATGCCATCCAGATAAAAGAACTAAATTTTTTAGTAATTTCTAAGTCTATTTTTCCAAACAGAGAGGAAAACTTAAACCAGTCCGCTCGATAACACAGAAATAACGTCACTATAAACGCAATAGATTGATAAATGGATAATGCAATTAAGGCACCATATAAATGTAATTTTATTGCTAAAATACTCGTAACAATAAGCGCAAATAAACTACCCGCAATATTGGCAAGTACCAGCTTTAATATTTCTTTTTTGCCATTGAGTATCGCTAAAAACAGGGTATTAAAATTAAAGAATAATAAAAATACTGCAAACCATACAAAAACTGTTTGATATTCAAGTGCATGAAATATATAAAGTGATAGCTGCCTTTGGAAAATTAAAATTAAAAATGCGAACATCAGACTAAATACAAAAACAATACTGCCTGCTGTTTTCCAGATTGCACGTTGTTTGCTTTCATCTTCATGATATTCAGCAGTATATTTAATGACTGCGGTATTAATTGCACTACCCGCAAAAGTAGTCACCATTTGAATAAAATTTTGGAATTGACCTAAAGCTGCATATCCAGTCGGCCCCAGATATACAGCCAGAATTTTATTCAGTACAAACAGGGTTATGGTCTTAATCAGGACCGCCACCCCATTCAGTACACTGGTCTGAAGTAAATTCATCTATATTTGAAAACCATTACATAACTGAACAACTTGCTTTGCTTCATCCATGGATAAAGTAGGCCCTATCGGCAAGCTCAAGACCTGCGCATGAATTTGTTCTGAAATTGGTAAGTTTAAGTTATTCCATGCTTTATAAGCTTGCTGCTTATGGGGCGGAATCGGATAATGAATCAATGTCTGTACCCCATGCTCTGCCAAATATTTTTGTAATTCCTCCCGATATCTGGTCCGGATCACAAATAAATGCCAAACATGCTGCATATCAGTTGCGGTATTTATATTTTTAAGTGGAAGCACAATGGCTGGATTCTGAATTTCTTTTAAATAGAGATCTGCAATCTGACGACGATGCTGGTTTTCCTGATCTAAAAATGGCAGTTTTACATTCAGGATAGCCGCCTGAATTTCATCAAGGCGACTATTTACTCCCATGACCAAATTTTTATATTTTTCATGTGAGCCATAATTACGTATAGCCTTAAGCATATGGGCCAATTCAGCATCATTGGTGGTAATTGCCCCGGCATCACCCAGCGCACCCAGGTTTTTTCCTGGATAAAAACTGAAGCCTGAAGCATCTCCCCAATTCCCTGCTTTTTTACCCTCGATTTCAGCGCCATGGGCTTGTGCCGAATCCTCTAAAACCAGTAAATTATGTTTCTTGGCAATCGCCATAATTTCTGGCATGGCAGCAAGCTGTCCATATAAATGAACAGGCAAAATTGCCTTTGTTTTGATGGTAATCGCGGCTTCAATTTTTTTAACATCAATATTGAACGTATGGATATCCGGTTCGACCAATACCGGTTTCAGATGATTCTGTGAAATTGCCAAAATACTTGCAATATAGGTATTTGAAGGTACGATCACTTCATCACCTTCATTCAGTTTACCCAGTTCTTTCCATGCACGCAGGGTCAGAATTAGAGCATCCAATCCATTGGCGACCCCTATGGCATACTCTGTACCACAATAATTCGCAAAATTTCGTTCAAAATCCTCTAACTCTTTGCCACAGATATACCAACCAGAATCAATGACCTGTGTACAAGCTGCTATAAGTTTGTCACGGTATTGAGCATTTATCGCTTTTAGCTCAAGAAAAGGTATCATTCTTATCAATCTCGTATAAAAATTTGTTATTCATTTTTTAATTTCACATTTATCAAAACTAATCTATTGATATGAATTAAAGTGAAAACCCCAATATTATTTATTCAGTTCATAATTCTTAGATTTAAAACTTGGCTCTAATAAAAATTTCTTCATCTTTCTATTTAGAGGCTTTTCAATATATTTATACATTATAAAGCTGGCTATTAAAGTCACAATAAATATAATCAATGAAAATAACATTAAATCTATATCAAATAAAAACATCTTTTTTATATAATTTAAAACTTGTATTTCCAAAACATGAAGCAAATAAAAACAAAAACTTATTTCTCCCGCCAAAACCATATATTTATTTGATAAAAACTTGGTAATAATACTTTTTTCATTAACAACATGAGACAATGCAAAAACAAGAATGATGGTGGCCATAGGTAACCAATAATAAATTGAGTATCTATAACTGGTATCTATCTTGCTATGAAATACAAAGAATAAGATAAAAAGTAAAATCGCTCCTGATTCAAATACAAAAGTAGGTATCTTCATTTTAGAATAATTAACTTTTATTTTATCATAAAGATCAAACAGGATAATACCAAGTAAAAAATCTGAAAAACGTACCCATGGTGAAATGTACAACCAATAGTGATTCTGGCTTTTATCAAGCTGCATATTCAAAACCAGAATAGCTATAAGATAAAAAATAAATATATAGCTTCTTATTTTTTCAGAAATTAAAAATGCAAATGGAAAAAGTAAATAGAAGAACAATTCATCGGAAATGCTCCAGGATGGAGAGTTTAATGAAAAATGAATATTTTCTTCAGAGAAAAAACTTTGTATTAGAAAAATGTGTTGAATTAAGTATTCCCATCCTTGTCCAGACTGGCTAAAGGTCAACAGGAGTACAATTGCCGTAGTTGCTATATGTACTGGATATACTCTTGCTAAACGAGAAATATAAAACTCTTTTTTTGAAACATTTCCTCTAAAAAATTTTTCTTTATAGTTATAGGATAAAATAAATCCGCTTAATATAAAGAAAAAACTGACACCTAAAAATCCTTCGTCAAAAATACTGTTAAAAATATTTGCATAATGTGTGTCATTTTTTAAAAAGGCCAAATGACTAAGAAAAACAAATAGCGCAAAAAACATACGCAATGATGTAAGCGGCTTAATCATCTCATACATCTCCTTCATATTTATTATTATTTAAAATTCTATTTTCTGAAGTCTCTTGAGTAACAAAGCCATCATACTTGTGAATTATTTTTCTTAATTTTATGATCTCATTTTCTATGCAATAAAAGTTTTATCTGCTTCTTTTAAAAACTGGTCGTAATTACGGATATAGTCACTTTCATCATAATAATCGCTTGCCAATACCAATAAGATGCAATCTTCAGAAAAATCATGCATTTCATGCCAAACCATGGGCGGAATTAATAATCCTTTATTGGACTGACTTACGCACACTTCTTGTTTTTCTTTACTGTTATCCATTAATATTTTACAGCTGCCTTGAATACAAAACCCAATTTGTTGAAGCTCTTTATGTGCATGAAACCCGCGAGGAACATCAGGCTGAGCGCCAAAAATATAGTAGAGCCTCTGTATATGAAAGGGAATATTCCGATTGGCTTCAGCGACCACCAAACTGCCACGATGATCTCCCAGATTAGGTAAATCAATCCATTCAATAAGATTCATCATGATTACCCCACCAAAGAAATCAGATATTGACCATAGCCATTTTTACTCATCGTTTGACCAATGGCTAACACTTGTTCTTTGCTTAACCAGCTATTATTCATTGCAATTTCTTCTAGACAGGCAACTTTATAACCCTGACGCTTTTCAAGGGTTTCCACAAATTGAGCTGCCTCAAGTAGACTTCCCTGTGTACCTGTATCTAACCAGGCAAAGCCACGTCCCAGCAATTCAACATTTAAATCACCACGTTCCAGATATGCCTGGTTAATGGAGGTAATTTCCAGTTCACCTCGCTCAGAAGGTTGTACTTGTTTGGCAATCTGAATCACATCATTGTCATAAAAATACAGGCCCGTTACAGCAAAGTTAGATTTAGGTTTTTCCGGTTTTTCTTCAATTGAAATAGCATGTTGCTGTTCATCAAATTCCACCACCCCAAAGCGTTCAGGATCTTTGACCTGATAGCCAAAAACAGTGGCTCCTTTTTGACGTTCAGCAGCCTGACGCAGCATGGGGGTAAAACCTTGCCCATAAAAGATATTATCGCCGAGCACTAAGCACACATTACTTTGCCCAATAAACTCTTCACCCAGAATAAAGGCTTGTGCCAAACCATCAGGTCGAGGCTGAATCGCATAACTCAGCTGCATGCCAAATTGTGAACCATCACCTAATAATCGCTTAAACCCATCAATATCTTCCGGGGTACTGATGACAAGAACCTCCTGAATACCGGCTAACATCAACACAGATAATGGGTAATAAACCATGGGTTTATCATAAATCGGAAGTAACTGTTTCGAGATTCCTTTAGTGATTGGATGCAAGCGTGTGCCCGAACCACCTGCTAAAATAATCCCCTTTGTTGATCTTGACATTAGACTGCCTCCCCTAAACGTTCACGCTGATAAGAACCATCCTGAACGCGACGGCACCATTGCAGATTATCCAGATACCACTGCACAGTTTTACGAATACCGGTCTCAAAGGACTCTTGTGGTTTCCAGCCAAGTTCACACTCAATTTTTGAAGCATCAATGGCATAACGTAAATCATGACCAGGCCGATCACTGACGAAGCTAATCAGGCTTTCATATATTTGGCCATTGAGTCGTGGCTTAAGTTCATCCAAGATGGCACAAATGGTTTTAACCACATCAATATTCTGTTTTTCATTATGCCCCCCAATATTATAGGTTTCACCGACCCTGCCTTTGGTCGCAACCTGATATAAAGCACGGGCATGATCTTCTACAAAAAGCCAATCCCGAATCTGCTGACCATTGCCATAAACAGGTAAGGATTTTCCATCCAGCGCATTTAAGATGATCAAAGGAATCAGTTTTTCAGGAAAATGATAAGGCCCGTAATTATTTGAACAGTTCGTAACCACGACCGGCAAACCATAGGTTCGATGCCAAGCACGCACTAAATGATCCGAGCTGGCTTTACTTGCCGAGTAAGGTGAACTTGGCAAATAAGCTGTGGCTTCAGTAAATAAGTCGGTTGTCCCCTCTAAATCCCCATAGACTTCATCTGTTGAAATATGATGAAATTTAAATTTAGACTTTTTGATTTCACCCGAATTTTGCCAATATTTTCGTGCGACCTCCAAGAGGGTATATGTACCTACAATATTGGTGCTGATAAATTCAGCTGGACCATCGATCGAACGATCTACATGAGACTCTGCTGCCAAATGCATGACGATATCTGGCTGAAATTCTGAAAATAATCGTGTTAAAGATACATGATCACAAATATCAGTTTGAGCAAATTGATAACGGGGATGAGCTGATATAGAAATTAATGACTCCAAGTTACCTGCATAAGTTAACTTATCAACATTTAAAACATGATGTTCAGTCGCTTTGATGATATGCCGGACGGTAGCAGATCCAATAAAACCAGCTCCACCAGTCACTAATATTTTTTTCACCATTCCCAGTATTCCTTTTATTTTTATTTTACTTTTCAAATATTTTTTTTAATTCATTGATGCCTTCTGGCATAGATATTCTTATTTGATTATTTATAACATATATTAATTTTATTCAACACACCACCTATAAAAATCTTATTCTCAAATATAGTTACATTTTATGGATAAGTATTTTTCTTATACCACTTACCCAATACTTTATAATTATTGTTTTTTTAAAACACTTTTCAACCAATAAAAATCAGCTCAAGCTTTACAACTACTGATATATTACTTTCAATTAATAAGAGATTATTAATTAACACTTCATTTATATAATTTAGCTAATGCCGAATAAATATATGTGAAATTTAATAAAAATAGAATCTAAAAAACCTTTAAAGTATACATAAATAATATGAAAATACTTTTATTATTACTAAGTTTTTGTTTTGTATAGTTATACTGTGATAATCACCTTAATCTGCAAGCAATAAAATTTATAAACAATACGTTTCACCTGAATAAACTAAGCAATACTTGTATCTCTACACCTTAATTTAATGGAAGTTTTAGATACTTCTTTTAATAAATGCTATTGATCTATTTTAATTCAAACGTATACTTAGAACTAAAAATAAGTATAGACAAGCTATATAATTTGTTATAACTTTTAGATGTTAATCACATAAACCATGTTAAAAAAATTAATAATTACGAATAAATACTAATTTTAAATATATAAAAATAAAGGGGTTTCAAGTGAACAATAGACACCTTATAGGCGTTTTAACCTTAAGCCTATCATTAGTCGGATGTGCAGCAACATCTGGCTTTCAAACCTATGATTTACCAGATGAAGGAATTTATCAAACCGAACTGGGAACTCAAGTTAATCTGGTAAAATTGACTCAGGACAATCTACCTGCAGTGCAGTCAGCCCAAACTCAAAACCTGAATCATTACGCACCTTTATTTCAGCATGAAATGCAGGATTATCGTTTGAATCCAGGTGATATTTTATCCTTTCAATTATGGGCCTACCCGGAAATTAGTGCAGTTCCAACAGCAACTGATAATACCAATGGTTATCAAATTGACCGAAATGGTTATATCCATTTTCCATTAATTGGACGCTATAAAACAGTAGGGAAAACCCTTCCGGAGGTTAATCGGGAAGTACGCCGACTATTAATTCCTTATTTAAACAATCCAGATGTGGTGGTGAGAGTACTTTCTTATCAAGGGCAGCGTTATTCAGTGGTGGGTAATGTGAAATCAGCTGGGCAGTTTTATTTGTCTGATCAGCCCGTGAGCGTTTATACAGCACTGGGTCTGGCCGGCGGCATTAACGAGCAAGGTAACTCTAGCTCTATTCAATTGGTGCGTCAGGGTGTGGCCTATGACCTCAATACAATTGCATTAGAAAAGGCAGGATATTCATTACATAAGCTGTTAATTCAACCCAATGACACCCTGTATATCAGTCCTCGTGAAAATCAGAAAATCTATGTCATGGGTGAAGCAGGCACGAATACCCCCTTACCCATACGTGACCAAGGGATGACTCTCGCGGATGTTCTCGGTGAAAGTGAAGGGATTAATCCCTATTCAGCCAGTGCTAGTCGCATTTACGTCTTACGTGACAATTCAAATAACCAAATGACTGAAATATATCATTTAAGTTTAAAAAATCTTGGAGATTTTGGCTTGGCCAAAAAGTTTAAAATGCACAGCAATGATATTGTCTATGTGGATGCCACAGGTCTGACTCGTTGGGAACGAGTGGTTAGCCAGATTCTTCCCTTTTCAAATGTTGCTGGTACAGCTATACGCTAGCAGGTAGTTCAGCTATGCATATTAAAAAGATTTTGGGGAGCTGTTTTGAAAATATTAACCATCGATTAATGACTGAATGTTTACTAACGAGATCTGCCCGTATTTGTAGATTAAATCTATAAATATAGATGGCTGAAGTAATGCTCAGCGCTGATCACAAGACAGCATTTTTACGTAATAGCATGGGATCTGCCTGCAACTCCATGTAGTTCAACACTAAATATGAAGCAGATTGAATAAAAATAATCTTATCCTGATCATCATAAAAATATCTGGGTTTACCAGACTAGATTTTTTTTGAGGGAACAATAAAGCCAGCATATTTGGGATTCATTTTTGCAGGGGCAGCAGGTCTTTGATGAAGTTCTGTAATTTAATTCAACACGACGTCATCGACTGGAAAAATCACTTTTAAACTTTTAGAAAGCAAAATTATGAACAAAAATAACAATACCGAAAATATGATTGACCTAAAAGGGGTGTTATTTTCCTTGTTTGCGCAATGGAAACTTATCCTCGTATGTGCCTTGCTCAGCGTGCTTGCTGTCCTGCTCTATTTACGCACTGTAGCGATTAATTATAAGGTCGATGCCATCGTCCAAGTCGAAGAAAGTAGAGGTGCCTCAGCTGCTTTATTGGGTAACCTTTCAAGTGTCATTGGACAAATGTCTTCATCTAATGCTGAAGTTGAGGTATTAAAATCACGCAATATTCTGGAATCAGTAATTAATCGCTTAAATTTGGATCTTCAGATTGCCAGTACTGAAGACACTTTTGTTCAGCGACTATTTCAAGGTGTAAATTATCAAACCGAATATCAACCTGAAACTGTGCGCTTTAAAGAGGGTCAAAAAAGCTTCGACATTCGACAGTTTGAAGTTCCTGCCGCCTATTTGGATAAAAATCTGCTACTGCAATTTCAACAACAGAGTTTTAGTCTGATCAATCCTGTGACAGAAGAAACCATTTTCAAGGGTGCACTGAACCAGCCAGTACAATTCAAGACTGCGCAGGGCGACTGGAAAATCGCGATCTTTACTCAGGATCCGCTAGATAGCAGTTATCAGGTGCAAAAGCTCTCTTTGCCCTCAGCGATTGATTCTATTCTTGCCAATTATTCAATTGTAGAAAAAGGCGAACTTAGCGGGATTTTGCAGCTTCGCTACCAAGGTCATGACAAACAGCACATCACCAAAGTTCTGAATACTATTTTGGCAATTTATAGCCAAAATAATATTACCCGTCGTTCGGCAGAAACTGCTCAGACCCTCGCTTTCTTGGATGCTCAATTACCGGATTTAAGAAAACAGCTGGATGATGCAGAGCGGGTCTTTAACCAATTCCGTCAACAGCATAATACTGTCGACATCACCCGGGAGTCAGAATTATATTTAAATCAGAGTGTGACTTTAGAAACACAACGAGCTCTACTCGAACAGAGACAGGCGGAAATAGGCGCTAAATATGCAGCAGCACATCCGACCATGCGAGAAGTTACTGCTCAACTTCGTGTGATTAATGGCAAGATTCGTGAGCTCAATACGGCACTTAAAAATCTTCCAGAAATACAACGCCAGTATTTACAACTGTCTCGTGAAGTCGAAGTCAAACAACAACTGTATACCAATTTGGTCAATTCCTACCAACAACTGCGAATTGCCAAAGCCGGCGAGATTGGCAATGTACATGTTATTGATACTGCGCTTGAACCGATTGACGTGATTAAACAGAAACAGCCATTAATTCTGTTCTTAACTTTTTGCTTCGGTACTTTCTTGGGAATTCTGGTGGCATTATTCCGCAATATGTTCCGTTCTGGAGTGAAAGATAGTAGCCAAATAGAATACCAACTGGATCTTCCCGTCTATGCCAATATTGCACACTCCCCTGTTCAGAAACCGGGACTGAAACTGCTGAAAAAGAAAAAACTGCCTTTCTTATTAGCCCTTAAACATAGTGATGATATGGCGATCGAAAGCTTGCGCAGCATCCGGACAGCAAGTCATTTCGCTCTGTCTCAGGCCAAAAACAATATTATTATGATCTCGGGTCCAGCGCCTAGAGTTGGAAAATCATTTGTTTCCAGCAATCTGGCAGTCATCATGGCAGAAAAACATAAACGCGTATTGATCATTGATGCGGACTTGCGTCGTGGTCATATACACAAATATTTTGATTTGGATAATCAATATGGATTAACTGAATACCTGAATGAGCAAATTACCTTGGAACAGATGGTGCAAAGCACCAATGTAGCAAACCTCAGCGTCATCACCTGTGGTGAAAATCCAGTCAATCCATCCGAACTTCTCAATTCGGTACGGTTTCAGGAATTACTGCAACACCTGACGCCACACTATGATCATATTATAATTGATACGCCTCCTGTCCTGGCGGTCACGGATGCGATCATCGTGTCCCGATATGTGGGACTCAATCTGGTGGTGGCCCGCTATGCAAAAACACAAATGAAGGAATTGGCACTGACAGTGAACCGTTTTAAACAAGCGGGAAGTACCGTAAATGGCTTTATCCTGAATGATATCCAGCGTTCAGCAGGTGGTAGTTATAGCTATGATTATACTTATAGCTATAAAACCAAAACAAAAACCAGTTGATCTTTTTGAATAAAAAAACCAGCCATTGCTGGTTTTTTTATTTTTTTAAAGCTCTACCAAACTGCGATATTTGCTTGCTAAAAAACCACCCATTCTGCAAGATTTCTCAAAATTTTCTGCTAAGATGGAATGAACCTCAACGATAACATTAGATTGGAATAATACATGAGCAAGGCCTTACCGATTGCTGTCGCTGTTCTTCTAGGCGGTGCCGCGCTAGTACCTGTTTACTATGCAACTCAAAACCCAGCTGCTCAAACGACTAAAGCATCTAAAGATGCCTCTGCTGTTTCTAAAATCAGCTATGCTCTCGGTTATGAAGTGGCTCATCAAACCCCACCTGAACTCGATATTAATAGCTTTGTGACAGGCGTACGTGAAGGACATGCGCGTACTGAACCGGCGTATACTGAAGAAGAATTACAGGCAGCTTACGAACAGTTCCAGAAAGAAATGCAGCAAAAGCAACTCGATAGCACTAAACAGGCACAAGCATCGAGTGACAGTTTCCTGACAGAAAATGCCAAAAAAGCGGGTGTAAAAACCACAGCTTCCGGTTTGCAATACCTAGTGACTAAAGAAGGCACGGGCAAACAGCCAGCTGCTTCTTCAATCGTGAAAGTCCATTACACCGGCAAACTGGTGGATGGTACTGTATTTGACAGTTCGGTTGAACGTGGCGAGCCGATTGAGTTTCCACTCAATCAAGTGATTCCAGGCTGGACTGAAGGTCTGCAACTGATGAAAGAAGGCGGTAAAGCGACCCTGTATATCCCATCTCAACTTGGTTATGGTGAACAAGGCGTGCCAGGGACGATTCCTCCACACAGTACTTTGATTTTTGATGTGGAACTCATTGAAGTCAAATAATCTATAAATAAGGAGAGCAATGCGCTCTCCTTTATTTTGAGAATAAATATGAAAATACAAATAAGCTTGATGGTTTTACTGCTAAGTTCTGGCAATCTGCTTGCCAAAGATGTGACCAATAAAAGCCCGGAAGCTGAACAGGTCGGTTATAGCTTTGGTTATCTGATGGGAAAAAGTAATGCCGACTCTTTGCAAGGGATTGATCTGGATGCTTTCAGTGCCGGTTTAAAAGCTGCTGCTGCCGGAAAACAATCCACTTTAACTGAAGAAGACATGGCTCGAGTGCTGACCCAGTTTAAACGTCAAAGTGAAGCCAAAGAGCTGATTGAATTAAAACAAAAAGCTGAAGAAAACACCAAAATCGGTCAGGCTTTTCTGACAGAAAATGCCAAAAAAGCAGGGATAAAAACGACTAAATCTGGCCTGCAATATCAGATTCTTCAGGAAGGCAAAGGCAAATCGCCAAAAGCCGATAGCAATGTCCGCGTACATTATGAAGGCCGTTTGATTGATGGCACGGTTTTTGACAGTTCAATTGCCCGTAATCAGCCTGTGGTCTTCCGTACCACCCAAGTGATTACCGGTTGGACTGAAGGCCTGCAACTGATGAAAGAAGGTGCCAAATACCGCTTCTTCATTCCTGCAGAACTGGCCTATGGACAAATTGGTTCAGGTGATGTGATTGAGCCAAACAGTACCTTAATTTTTGATGTGGAATTACTGGAAATTATGAAGTAATCAATACTGTTTTTTTAAATATTCAATCAGAGAGGCGCGATAGCGGCCTCTCTTTTTTATATGGATGAAGCATAATTAATCGAATGTTTTCATGTCACATTCAGATCAGTTTTGCTATGTTATATGTTAATTAAACGGTTCAACAAGAATAGAGGACGTCAGCATGGCAGCAATCAAGACCCGTGAAATTCATTATACTGCGCCGGATGGTAGCGCATTGATTGGCTATTTTGCCGCTCCAGAAACAGATACACCCCTTGCAGGTGTGCTGGTCGCACCAGAATGGTGGGGTCGTAATGAATATACCGAACAGCGTGCTCGCGAACTTGCAGAACATGGCTATGCGGCCTTGGCAATTGACATGTATGGTGACAAAAAAGTGACCACCCATTCTGATCAGGCCTACCAGTGGATGATGCAGACCTTTGAAGATCCGGACACCATCGTTGATCGTGCGACAGCAGCTTTAAATACCTTGGCAGCACAGGATGAAGTCAATGCAGAGAAACTTGCTGCCATCGGTTTTTGTTACGGCGGTAAAGTAGTGCTGGATCTGGCGCGTGCCAATGCCCCTTTAAAAGCAGTGACCACCTTCCACGGGACACTTGCTGCCAAAGCACCGGCTCAAGAAGGTCAGGTTCAGGCCGAAATTCTAGTCTTGCACGGTGAGCTAGACAGCATGGTCACCTTAGATGATGTCGCCAGTTTCCGTGAAGAAATGCATGCGGCCAACGTCGAGCATGAGGTGATTGTCTTTGAAGATGCCAAACATGGCTTTAGCAACCCGCTCGCCGACGAACGGGCCAAAGCCAATGGCGTGGATCTTGGTTACAATGCTGAAGCGGAACAAAAAAGCTTGGCGGCGATGTATGCCTTATTGGAACGTCATTTGGCTTAAATAGATATAAGTGCTCGACTTGAAATCAAGCTGAGCACTTTAAAGAATCATTGAAGAAAAGAACGATAAATCCTACCAGAGGAGAATGCTGACTATGGCTGAAACCAACTGCCCTTACTGTAACTATGACGAATATGATGTCATTGCTAAAAATGATTATGGTGTGGTGCTGCCTGAACCGAATTCATTATCCGAAGGTCACTGTGTAGTGATTCCACTCCGGCATGTGGCTTCATTTTTTGAAGTGACGGACAAAGAACGTAAAAGCCTGATGTCTTTGCTCGAACAGGCACGTAATGAGCTCAATTTACGTTACCAGCCCGCCGGTTTCCATGTCGGTTTTATTGATGGCGAAGTGTTTCAGGAAAAGGTCGAACATCTGCATATTCATATTATTCCGCGCTATAAAGACAAAGTATTGAAGCTGGATGAACGCTGGGGGATTAGCGACTAAATCTTTGCTGTTTTAAAATAAATGCTCTTCGGAGCATTTATTGTTTGTGTTATTAAGCTGATATTCATACACACTACTCGCGCAGTTTTTATCTACTTTTCACATTTCAGACCTGCCGATTCCGCTATAATGGCTGCTGCTTATTCGGTTGCTATTTATCCATGTTTGTATTTTCAGATGCCCTGTTAGAATGGTTTGATGTGCATGGTCGTCATGACTTGCCCTGGCAGGTGACAGATGATCCCTACAAAGTCTGGGTCTCTGAAATCATGTTGCAACAAACCCAGGTCAAAACTGTGCTGCAATATTATGAACGCTTTATCCAGCGTTTTCCCACTGTACAGGACTTGGGTCAAGCCTCTTGGGATGAGGTCGTACCGTACTGGGCAGGACTGGGCTATTATGCTCGTGCCCGTAACCTGCACAAAGCTGCCGGCATAGTGACAGCACAGCAGCAGTTTCCCCAAACTCTGGAACAATGGATTGCCTTGCCGGGGATCGGCCGTTCCACCGCTGGTGCCTTAATGTCACTGGGTTTACGCCAATACGGCGTGATCATGGATGGCAATGTCAAACGGGTCTTGTCGCGTTTCTTCGCGATTGAAGATGATCTGTCCAAACCTATCCATGAACGTGCCTTATGGCAACTGGCCGAAGAATTATGTCCGGTCGAACGTAATCATGACTATACCCAGGCGATTATGGATCTCGGTGCTACGGTCTGCACTCCGAAAAAACCTCTGTGCCTATACTGTCCGATGCAGCAACATTGCAAAGCGCATCAGCAAGGTCTGGAAAATGAATTACCATTCAAGAAAGCCAAAAAACCGGTGCCAGTGCGCTCAGCACAGGTCTTGCTGATTCAGTCCGGTGAAGAATGGCTCTGGCAACAACGACCGAACAGTGGCCTGTGGGGCGGACTCTGGTGCTTGCCGATTATTGAAAATGCCCATGAATTCGAACAGCAATGTCAGCAGCTTGGCCTGAAAAATATCCTCAAAAAAGTCCAGATCAGCCACAGTTTCACCCACTTCACCTGGCAGCTTGAAGCAATCGTTTTCGCAGTGGATCAGGATCAGCAGGAACATCTGGCAATTGAACTGCAAGGCAACTGGATGCGTCCAGAGACAGCCATTGATTGCGGTCTGCCGACAGCAATGAAAAAATTGATCTCTGCCGTTAACCTATGACATAGTCTGGACAAAGCATCATATCGATCAGCTCAGAATGAGCATTGCCAATATTTAAGGATGAATAACGTGCGCCAATACCTTGCTTTGACCTGGGTGGCTTTGATTGCCATATTACTGACCGCCTGTAGCAGTACGCCGAAACAACCTTCTTCTGCACAGTTAAATCCGCTACTGGTACAAAAACTGCAAAATAAGCGAATGCCTTCTTCACTGCCCATCCCGGTGGCACGTGTACAGGCACGTGAATTACAGGATACTTGGGGGGCGTCGCGCAGTCGCGGACGTTTGCATGAGGGCATTGACATCATGGCTCCACGTGGAACCAAAGTCTTTAGTGCCACAGAAGGTCTGATTGCAGATTTACGCAATAACAATTTGGGTGGTAAAGTAGTCTGGATTCTCGGTCCGGGCGGCTCCTGGCATTATTATGCACATCTGGATGGACATAAACGCGGCCTGAAAGTAGGTGATGCTGTCAAAAAAGGCCAGCTCATCGGCTATGTCGGCAATAGCGGTAATGCCCGACATACTGCACCACATCTGCATTATGGTATTTATTTACAGGGCAAGGGGCGCGGTGTGGTCAACCCCTACCCCTATTTACGTTAATTTTAGGATATTTACATGTCAGAAACGTTGATCAACCGTCTGGTAGAATTTGCTGAATCAGGCAATCAACAAAAAATCGTGCTGAATGGTCAAAGCTACCAGGGCTGGGTGATGGAAATTACCGAAGATGCGCTGCTGATCAGTACCGGTTATACCGACAAAAGTGGTAAAGACATGTGGATTCAATTTAGCGATCTGGATCAGGCTGAACTGTCGTACTGGGACAATCAGCAGGATCAATGGGCTGTGTTTAAATTATAAAACCATAAAAACAAGGAGCATGGCATGACTCTGCAACGCTGTGGCTGGTGCTCCAATGATCCGCTGTATATCACCTATCATGATCAGGAATGGGGACAAGCCCTGCTGGATGAAAATCGCCTGTTTGAAATGCTGTGTCTGGAAGGACAGCAGGCCGGTCTAGCCTGGATTACCGTACTCAGAAAACGTGAAGCGTATCGTGAACATTTTTTTCAATATTCCATTCAGTCGATTGCAGCACTTACAGATCAACAACTCGAACTCAAGCTTAAGGATGCCCGCCTGATCCGTCATCGTGGCAAGCTGCATGCCATTCGCGAGAATGCCCAAGCATGGCTCAAGCTGCAACAGCAAGACATCAATGTAGGGCAATGGCTATGGTCTTTTGCCCAGCAACCACGACTGAATAATGATGTTGCGGATTATCGTCAGGCAGCGGCACAGACTATCGAAAGCCAGATCATGTCAAAAGCCTTAAAAAAGGCCGGTTTTAAATTTGTCGGACCCACCATTTGCTATGCCTTTATGCAGGCCGTCGGTATGGTCGATGATCACGAAAATCATTGTCACTTTAAAACAATATATTCCCATTCAAAGAAGAGCTGAATTTATGTCGAATAATATTATCCACGCTTATGCTGCAATGTCAGCAGGTGCTGCACTCGAACCCTATCAATTCGATGCTGGTGAACTACAGCCACATCAGGTCGAAGTCAAAGTAGAATACTGTGGCCTGTGTCATTCTGATATTTCAGTCCTCAATAATGACTGGGGTTCATCCGTTTATCCGGTCGTGGCTGGACACGAGATTATCGGCATCATCACGCAACTGGGTGGCGAAGCCAAAGGCCTGAAAGTGGGACAACGGGTTGGCATTGGCTGGACTGCGGAAAGCTGCCAGTATTGCGATCCGTGTATTTCAGGTCAGCAGGTACTCTGTACTGGCGGCCAAGTGGCGACTATTGTCGGACATGCCGGTGGTTTTGCCGACAAGGTCCGTGCTGGCTGGCAATGGGTCATTCCCCTGCCTGAAGATCTGGATCCTGAAAGTGCCGGCCCTTTACTCTGTGGCGGGATTACCGTATTCGATCCGATTCTGAAACACCAGATTCAGGCTATTCATCATGTTGGCGTGATCGGGATTGGGGGTCTGGGTCATATCGCAATTAAACTGCTCAAAGCTTGGGGCTGTGAGATTACGGCTTTCACATCAAATCTGGACAAGACCGATGAGCTGAAAGCCATGGGCGCAGATCATGTGGTGAATAGTCGTGATGTCGCTGCCCTAAAGGCACAGCGTGGCAAGTTCGATTTATTATTGAGTACGGTCAATGTCACCTTGAACTGGCAGGCTTATCTGGCCACTCTGGCACCGAACGGTACAGTACATATGCTCGGTCTCCCTTTAGAACCGATGCAGATTCCGGCGGGCATGCTGATTGGTGGTGCCAAGTCAGTTACTGGTTCACCAACCGGTTCGCCGGCGGCACTGCGTCAGTTACTCCAATTTGCCGCACGTAAAAACATTGCGCCACAAATTGAAGTCTTCCCGATGTCACAGCTGAATCAGGCCATTGAACATCTGCATTCCGGTAAAGCGCGTTACCGGATTGTACTTAAAGCGGATTTTGAAGCTTAAACTCTGCCTGTTTCAATCTGTCAAAAAGACCCAGCAATTGGGTAATGCCAGTCAATTAAGGAATTGACTGGCATTTTATTTTTTAAATTCATGATCATACTTGATAGGTAGAAAAGTCATCCGCAACTGTTTGAGACATGAGGTGTATTGCACCGCAAGATTAAAAATGATTATTTCTGCGACAAATTTACTAGTCGATGGTGGCTGACGAGTTTTGCGGTGAGGAGTGTTGCTCCGCAAGATGCCTTCCTTGCGAAGCTTCGCTTCTCATTTGGGCGAAACCAAAGTAACAAATGATTTACAAGTATTTGATTTAGAACGTTAAGACTCCGTCGTGAATGACTAAAAAATTAAAGATTTTACTTATAAACTCCTTAACTGATCAGCATTACAGCAATTGGGTCTTTTTTTTATTGCAGGGCTTCAGGCAAAACTGCAAGGCCTGAAGGCTTGGCCAGTTCCGTCTTCATCTTCTGCAACATCTGATACGGCTGCTGCTGTACAAACATATTTACAAAAGTTAAGGGAATCGAGCCTTCCGGATAGGCATAACCATAAGTTGAAACCTTGACCTGATTATTGCCCAGCTTTTGAAAAGTCCAATCCCCCTGATAATCGGTCAAACGTACATAGTTCGGATTTAAGGGATAGCCGGTCTGAATGGCTTTATTCTTGATGGTGATCTGTCCATTGGCTTCCTTGATCATCTTGCCCTGCACAATCAGATCACGGTCTTTTAAGGGAAATGGAAAATCCAGCACCATATACAAAGTGAAATCGCCTTTTTTATCATCGCGGGACAAGACCTTGATGCTGCCCATATAGGGTACCCATTGTACCGCCTGCTCGATATCCAGAATCAGCGACACGGCATTTTCAATCGGGGCATGGTAGGTGGTTTCAGCTTTATACAGAAAGACCGGGTTTTGCTGGTTCTGATAAGTCCAGACCTTGATATTATTTTTATCAATACTAAGTTTGGTATTCTCGGCCGGCTTTGCCTGCGCAATGGCACCAAGCGCCACTGCACAGAGCAGGAAAATCATTTTTTGCATTTTATTATTCGTCTTATTTTAGTTTTAGATCTTTTTTATAAATGATTTTGACTGGATTTTAAACCTGAATATCGTTAAAACCCAGCACGTCTTTCATGTCATATTTACGTGCATCACGGCCGACCACCCAGGCAGCAGCACGTACTGCACCGCTGGCAAAGTTCATGCGGTTGGTGGCTTTATGGGTAATTTCCACACGTTCACCATCAGCAATAAACATGGCGGTATGTTCACCGACGATATCACCACCACGAATGGTCTGGAAACCAATGCTTTGACGCTCACGCGGACCGGTATGACCTTCGCGGCAGTACACAGCGTCTTCTTTCAGGTCACGGCCTAAAGCATCCGCAATCGCTTCACCCCACATAAGTGCAGTACCCGATGGTGCATCCACTTTATGACGGTGATGTGCCTCAATCACTTCGATATCCACCGTATCGCCAAAGACTTTCGATGCCAGTTCAAGCAGTTTAATCGATACGTTCACACCGACTGAATAATTCGCTGCATAAACCACAGGGGTTTCAGCTGCTGATTCATCTAAATAAGCTTTTTGCTCATCATTCATCCCCGTGGTACCAATCACGATGGCAACACCTGCTTCACGGCAAATTTTCAGATGATTGACGGTCGCTGCCGGTGCGGTGAAATCAATCACGACATCACAGTTTTTGACCACCTCTGCAAGACTACCCACCACCTTGACACCGACTGCACCAATCCCGGCAAGTTCGCCCGCATCTGCGCCTAATAAGGTACTTTCAGGGCGTTCTACTGCAGCTGCCAATTGATAACCGGCTTCATGCACAGCCTGAATGAGGATACGCCCCATACGGCCGCCTGCACCCAAGATTCCAATGCGTGGTGTAGCTGACATAACATAGTCCTGATGTTGATCCAAAATTGCTTTTACTATAGCAAAACTGCGGAATAACACTAAGATGCATTGCATAAAAATCAATGAAAAGATATGAAAGGTGTTATGAGCGATTTTTATATATCTAGAATTTTCTGATTAGATTGGCTTTATAAAGTTGTGGAACATTGCTCAAATAGTAAGCGTGGAACGTGAATAATCATAAAAAAAGCCCAATCGGTGAGGATTGGGCTTTTCAATACAACATAAACAACTGAATTAAAACAAATAATTTAAAGCATTTCGTATAAGGTGTATTATGTTAATTTTAGGAAAAATTAAGATTAAACTTCCTACATAAATCAAAAAACGTACAGTAATTGAAAAAACCACCCTATCACCCTAATCTAAGTAAAGATCAGAGTTGTTTGTTGTGTAGCTTAAAAAAAAGAAATTTCTAGGGTGTGTCCTCATTTGGCTTTGCACCAAATAAATATACAGGCTATACGAATCATAGATTTATAATTGCGTGCCAGTTTATCAAATCGAGTTGCAATAGCACGGAAATGTTTTAATCTCGCAAA
>NZ_VPCO01000028.1:0-28791 GCF_013418175.1 Acinetobacter sp. YH12200 | reverse complement strand
GGATAATCTTTCTCGGATTCAATCAATAATTGAACCGCTCTTTCTCTGATTTCAGGGGTATATTTTACTTTTTTCATCGGGACATTCTCTCAGAAAGCTTGGTCTCCGACAAACCCGGTACGGTTCACTATCTATTGTTATTCTTACCTGAAATTGATGTGAGCTTATAGAGACAAGGTAAATTTGCAAAAGTGCCGGCTATTCAGTGTTCATTGAATGTTTAATTTAATTTATTAAGCTTGACCTTGGAGTGGCTCTAAGCCTTATACTTGGTACAAATTTTTCGATTGTTATGATGATGCGTTCTACTACATGGATTACAGTCTTGGTTGGATTGTTCATGTTCCAAAGCTTTTGGAATGTGGCGGCGGCCTTTTGTGTCCATGAACAACAGCCTCAATCACAGCAGAGTTATCATTTTGGTCATCACCAAAATACCTTGTGTGCCAGCGATAGTCGTCAACACGATCATAATGGACAGTCAGAAAACATAAAAACATTCAGTAGCGATTTAGAAATCGGTGAAGATCATCAAGATCATCTACCATCGATGACGCATTTGATTGTACAAAATGAAAAAGTAGATGTGTTTCATCCAAGCTCTGAAGTTAAAGTGAATCCACAATTTCATTGGAAAAACAGCTATCAGGCTCCTGACCTGTTTCAACAAAGCCCACCTCCCGAATTTTCCCCGCTCATGGTGGGGTAGCCTAAAACATTCCCACCACTTTTATTATTTAAATAAGTGGGAAAAATCATGTCTTCACAATCAATTATACTCTTGCGTCATAGCTTGGTTGCTTGTATATGTGCAGCGGCTATGCAATATAGCTATGCTGAAAACGTTACCAGCTTTGAATCCGCTTTAGCAAAAGTACAAAGTTACCAGACTCAAGACAAGCTGTGGCAACAAGTTCAGCAAATATCTGAATTGAATATTCAGCAAAGTCGGTTATGGCAGAATCCAAGTATAAGTTTAGAACAGTCTGGCTTTGGCTCAGGTCAAGAACAGGAATTCAATGTTGGCGTTAGTCAACCTCTAGATCTATTTGGTCAGCGTAAGCTGAACCGGGTGATTGCCAATACCTCGAATCAACAAATCCAATTGCAACAGCAATTATGGAAGGCACAAAGCCAACTGATTGTTAAATTTGCATGGTCGCAATTTGCACTTGCTGAGGTTGAGCAGTCTGCTTATTCAGTACAGTTAAAAACAAGTAAAGCCAATCTGGACAGTGCCCAGAAACGCTATCAGGCAGGCAGTATTGCCCTGGTTGATTTTGAGCGTACCCAAATTGAAGCGCTAGAAATCCAACGACTTTATCAGCAAGCGATGCTGAATAAACAAGCTGCCGGTCGTCAGCTGTCTAATTTGTGGGGGGGAGAAACATCTTCACATCTTCAATTGAATAAAACCGCTATCCCTTGGCCAGAGCAAAGTCTCCAAACTGTGCAACGGTATATTGCTGAAGGGTGGCTAGAAAAATTCTATGCCTTGAACATTCAGCAATCGGATCATCAAATTGAAAATTTAAGAATTCAGGCACGTCCCAATCCGACTTTAAATGTAGGCATGAAACGTAGCAAAACCCCTAATGAAAGCAACGATACGACTTTGGCAATCGGCGTGGCTATTCCACTGAATATTTTCAACCGCCAGCAATATGCGATCCCGATGGTCCAGCAACAGCAAATATTGCTGAACCAACAGCAGCAGCGTGAGCTGAAGCAACAAATACTCAATATTGCCAACAGCATGCATCAGCTCAAAGGTTTACGTAGCCAGTTCGATGCCACAACAGCACAAGTTACTTTGGCGACCAAAGTTCAGAGCCGTACTTTACAAGGGTTTCAGGCAGGGAAACTGTCCATTACCGACGTTCAGCAAGCAACCACCCAACTGCAGAATCTTCGATTGGGTCAATTACAAATTCTACGTCAAGCTTGGCAAACTGCCCTCGCAGCTGAGGCACTCAGTATTGGCACAAGTTATGAAGAAATTAGCCGTTCGGATGCCTATACACAACTGAATAAAAAGGCAGTCGAAGCATCGCAAAATTTAATCAATGGGGGAGCACGATAAAATGAACGCCAAGCAAAACGGAAAAATATCCCAGTCTCTCATGATTGCAATTTTGATTCTGATTACGGTCTTGGTCAGTCTGGTTATTTGGTTAAGTTCAAAAAAAACTGAATCTGAGGGGCATGGTCATGATGAGGGAAATGCCGAACATTCTGATGAAGATAGTTCTGAAGAAGGACATGCTGAAGAAGGCGAAATACAACTGACCAGCCAACAAATGGTTGAACAAGGTTTAAAAGTTGCTGTTGCATCCACAGGATTGGTTGAAAAGCTGACAACCCTGCCAGGTAAATTGGTGGTGAATACCGATCAACAAGCGCATATATCGCCTAATTTTAGTGGTCATGTCGAGCAGGTCAATGTGGCTTTAGGACAGAGCGTGCAAAAAGGACAAACGCTGGCTGTACTAATCGTGCCTGAACTGATCGACCAACAGGCAAATCTGCGTATGGCACAGGTGAATCTGGATTTGGCCCGTAAAGATTACCAGCGCGAACAGCAACTCTGGTCACAGGGGATTTCTGCCAAACAGGATTACCAGCGTGCCGAAAATGCCTACCGTCAAGCGCAGATTACTGTCCAGTCCTCACAAGCACGTTTAAATGCATTAGGTGCAAGTGGCAATAACAATGGGCGTTTTCTGATTAAAGCACCGATCTCTGGGGTGATCAGTCAAAAAGATATTGTGGTCGGTGAAAATGTGCAACTGGCTAATCAGCTCTTTGTCATTGAACAGCTGAAAGATTTATGGCTTGAGTTTAATTTGCCGAATCAATTCTCAGGTCAACTGCAAGCCGGGCAAAAAATTGACTTTAAAGTGAATGATTCAGATCAAATCTATAAAGCTACTGTACAAAGCTTAACCTCTCAGGCAGATGTACAAACAGGGCGTCTGGTGGTGCGCGCAAAACTCGATGCGCAAGCTACTGAGTTGCGTTCTAATGTGTTAGTGAGAGTGTTGATTCCGGAAGCTACAGCAAAATCAGCCCTTCGGATTCAAAAGTCTGCGCTGCAAAGTATTGAAGGTGAAGACAGTATTTTCATCGTAGATTCAGAACAAAAAGGTCAAGTCCACTTAAAAGCACAGAAAGTGCAATTGGGGCAGGCTTCAAGTGATGGACAATGGCTTGAAGTGATTTCTGGGCTGACTGAAGGGCAGAAGTATATCGCTCAAGGCAGTTTCTTGTTGAAATCTGAATTAGAAAAAGACGAGGCAGGCCATGAACATTAATTCTGATCTGCCAAAACCAGAAGGTTTATTCGAACGAATCATTCAGTTTTCCATACAAAATGCGATTTGGGTGTTGCTCTTTGTCTGTACCTGGATTGCGGTCGGGGTGTATAGCTATCAGAAACTCCCGATTGATGCTGTACCCGATATTACCAATACCCAAGTCCAGATTAATACTCAAGCCAAGGGTTTTACTGCGCTTGAAGTCGAACAGCGGATTACCTATCCCATTGAAAATGCCATGGCTGGCATTCCGGATCTGGAGCTTACCCGTTCCATATCCCGTTATGGACTCTCTCAAGTCACCATTGTCTTTAAAGATGGGACTGATATTTATTGGGCCCGTCAGCAGATTAACCAACGGATACAGGAGGCGCAATCTGAGTTGCCTGCACAAATCGCACCGACGATGTCCCCCGTTTCTACGGGTCTCAGTGAGATTTATCAATGGGTACTGAAGGCAGATCCGAATGCGAAAAAGCCGGATGGAACTGCATACACGCCGATGGATTTGCGTGAGATTCAGGACTGGATTGTGCGTCCTCAACTGCAACGTGTTAAGGGAGTTGCAGAGGTCAACAGTATTGGTGGTTTTGAAAAAACCTATGTGGTCTCTCCCGATTTAAACCGGATGCAGCAACTGAATATCTCATTAGAACAACTGCAACAGGCTTTAGCGCAAAATAATGAGAACCGAGGTGCAGGTTATATTGAAGACAATGGTCAGCAACTGACGGTACGTGTACCGGGTACATTCAATGGGCTTTCTGATATTGAGAACACCATGCTGGGTAGCCCAAATGGCAGCCCAATTCGGGTTGGTGATATTGCGCAAGTCTCTATTGGGCATGATTTAAGAACCGGTGGGGCAACCTATAACGGCAAAGAAACCGTTTTAGGGATTGCCATGATGGCGATGGGTGGAAATAGCCGGACTGTTTCTAAAGCTGTGGATGCCAAGCTTCAAGATATTCAGAATAGTTTGCCTAAAGGGGTAGTGATTGAAACGGTGTACGACCGTACTACCTTGGTTGAGAAGGCGATTAAAACCGTTCAGAAAAACTTGGTAGAGGGAGCAATCCTGGTCATCATCATTCTGTTCCTGTTTTTAGGGAATATCCGTGCTGCCTTGATTACTGCCTGTGTCATTCCACTCTCTATGCTGTTTACCTTAACCGGGATGGCACAGAAAAATATCAGTGCCAATCTGATGAGTTTAGGTGCACTCGATTTCGGCATCATTGTCGATGGTGCTGTGGTGATTGTCGAAAACTGTATCCGGCGTTTAGCCCATACACAGCAACTGTTAAAACGACCTCTCACACAAAGTGAACGCTTTAAGGAAGTTTTTCTGGCTGCCCGCCAAGCACGTCGTCCTCTTATTTTTGGTCAGCTTATTATTTTGGTGGTGTATTTGCCGATTTTTGCTTTAAGTGGTGTAGAAGCAAAACTATTTCATCCGATGGCTTTAACCGTTGTTCTCGCACTGGTGGCAGCTATTATTTTATCGATCACCTTTGTGCCCGCTGCAGTTGCTTTATGGGTTAAAGGGGAGATCAAAGAAACGGAAAGCCGTTGGATGATCTGGCTCAAAACCCGATATCAACAGATATTGGATGGAGCCTATCATTACAAAGCGGTGGTTTTAACTTTTGCCATTTGTCTCCTGGTCATTACGGGTCTGCTCAGCACGAAGATTGGCAGTGAGTTTGCACCCCAGCTGAGTGAAGGTGATTTTGCGGTACAGCAATTACGTTCTCCAAGCACAGGCTTGGAAGAGTCTTTACGTATTCAGGAAAATACCGAAAAGCTTTTACTGAAAAACTTTCCCGAAATTAAAGCTATATTTGCCCGTACCGGGACTGCTGAAGTGGCGACAGATGTGATGCCACCGAATATTTCCGATGGTTATATCATGCTGAAACCACGTGAGGAATGGCCAGATTCAAAAGAAAGCCTAGATGCACTTCGAACCCGAATGGAAGCTTATCTTGCGACAATTCCCGGCAATAACAGTGAGTTTTCTCAGCCTATTGAGCTACGTTTTAATGAACTGATTTCAGGTATACGCAGTGATGTGGGGGTGAAGGTTTTTGGTGATGACATGCAGGTTTTGAATACTGAGGCTGCAAAAATCGCGAAAATCATTCAGCAAGTCGCAGGTAGCAGTGCGGTGAAAGTTGAACAAACTTCGGGTCTGCCTTTACTCAATGTAGAGATTGATAAAGCTTTAGCTGCCCAGTATGGCTTGAGTGTGAAATCTATTCAGGATGTGGTGGCTGCAAGTATTGGTGGACAAAGCGTGGGAGAGATTTTAGAAGGCGATCGTCGTTTTGATTTTGTTATCCGTCTTGGAGAGCAAGACCGTAGTGTCGCATCTGTTTCCCAGTTACCTATTCAGCTTCCAAATGGTGGCAGTATTTTATTGTCGGATGTCGCGCAAGTCTCGACCATTGAAGGAATCAACCAAGTCAGTCGAGAAAATGGTAAACGCCGAGTTGTGGTTACAACGAATGTTGAAGGGCGTGATTTAGGGTCTTTTGTTTCTGATGTACAGACACAGCTCAAAGCATACACTTTGCCAAGTGGTTATTGGATAGAATATGGCGGTCAGTTTGAAAATTTGGCTTCAGCCAAAGCACGGATGCAAATCGTGATTCCACTGGCTTTAATCACTATCTTTATTTTACTGATGGCGGTCTTTCACAATGTCAAAGAAAGTCTATTGGTCTTTACCGGGGTACCCTTTGCCTTGACCGGTGGTGTGCTGTTCCTTTGGCTAAGGGATATTCCATTATCGATGTCAGCTGGAATTGGCTTTATTGCCTTATCTGGTGTTGCAGTCCTCAATGGACTGGTAATGCTGACCTTTATTAAGGAATTAAGGGACAAATATCCAGTGCATAAAGCCGTGTGGCAAGGGGCTATTTTGCGCTTAAGACCAGTGTTGATGACAGCTTGTGTGGCTTCACTGGGTTTTGTACCAATGGCGCTGGCAACCGGAACAGGGGCTGAGGTTCAACGGCCACTGGCAACCGTAGTGATTGGCGGGATTATCTCTTCAACATTACTAACTTTGGTGCTGTTACCCGTGCTTTATCGTTGGATAAATGAAAAGAAAGTTTCTTAATCCAATAGATTAGTCGATTTACAGCAGAGATATTGGCTGTTATCCAATATCTCTGCTCATCATAAATAGAATAAGGAAAATATTTTATGTCAGAACATCATGATCATAGCCATGCGGTTGTTACTGAAGAAAATAGTAAGAAGTTAATGGTTGCCTTAGGTTTAACGACTACTTTTTTAATAGTAGAAGTTGTCGCTGCTTTTATTACCCAAAGTTTGGCTTTGTTATCTGATGCAGCTCATATGTTTACTGATGTAGCCGCTTTAGCTATTGCTCTTGCCGCTATCAAAATTGGTAAAAAAGCCGCAGATGATAAAAGAACTTTTGGCTATCAGCGATTTGAAATTTTAGCGGCTCTGTTTAATGCGGTGATGCTTTTTGTGGTAGCAATATATATTGTATATGAAGCTTATCAACGTTTTACGAATCCTGCTGAAATTCAAAGTGTTGGAATGATGATTGTCGCGGTCATTGGTTTGGTCATAAATTTGATTTCAATGAAAATCCTTTCTGCTAGTGCTGAAGGAAGTCTAAATATAAAAGGTGCATATTTAGAAGTTCTTAGTGATGCTCTAGGATCGATAGGCGTGATTATCGGAGGAATAGTTATTTATTTTACCCAGTGGATGTGGGTTGATACCGTAATCGCTGTGTTAATTGGCTTCTGGGTCTTACCTCGAACTTGGATTTTATTAAAACAAAGTATTCATATTCTGCTTGAAGGAGTTCCTGATGAGATTGATATTGAGTCGTTAAGAAATGATTTATTGAAGCTAGAGGGCGTTGAAGGGATTCATCAGTTGAAAGTCTGGGCTATATCCTCAAGAAATATTCATTTAACTGCTCATTTGGTTGCTCCGAATAGCAATACAGATCAACTCTATCAAAAGGCCTTAGAAGTTCTAAAACATAATCATAATATTACTGAAATTACGTTACAAATAGAAAATACGAAATGTAATACATTGAACCAACATAAACACTAATTTGGACTTTAGTCTTCATATAGATGTTTTGTGTAACTTTAAAGTACACCCTAAAGTAACACTTTAAAAGTTCGTAAAACCATGTACCATTTAAATGATTTTTAATCATAAGTAACATGTAACTTTGATATTAAAGATTTATGATTTACAAAATTGTTCATTTTTATCCAATTGGGGCGAGAAAGAGTGAAAGGCCAAAAAGTAGGTTATGTGCGAGTGAGTTCGGTCGAGCAAAATACTGGGCGTCAACTTGAGGGGATTGAAGTCGACCGGATTTTTGTTGACCGTGCTTCGGGTAAAAATACTGACCGACCGAAATTTCAAGAAATGTTGAACTATGTCCGGGAAGGGGACAGGGTGATAGTACATTCCATGGATCGTTTTGCGCGAAGCTTAAAAGATTTGGTCACTGAAGTAGATAAACTGGTCAAACGAGGGATTTCCATCCAGTTTGTAAAAGAAAATATTACTTTTACAGCCGAATCCACCCCGATGGATAATTTGATGCTTCAAATGATGGGTGCTTTTGCACAGTTCGAACGTGAGATCATTTTAGAGCGGCAAAAGGAAGGAATAAAACTCGCCTCTGCTCAGGGGAAGTACAAAGGTCGGGTGCATAAACTAAAGCCTGACCAAGCTGAAGCTTTACGACAAGCATGGAAGGAGGGGAAGTATCCATCGAAAATGGCATTAGGGAAAGCTTTTGGGATTAGTCGTCAGGCGGTATACCGATATTTACAAGTTAGTGAATAGCTTATTGGGATTAGCAACTAAATTTAGTTTAACTTATAAAAATCATGAAACACTGTTCGAATTTTAAGCGTGGAACATGAATAATCAATAAAAAGCCGCTCTGGTGCCCTATATTCCAGAACTGACTGCCCTACTATCTTGTTTTGAGTTTGTTTATTTCTTAATACCATTTAAGATAGGTTCTATTCTAATTCAAGAATTTATGGCACTGTTGCAAATAGGCTGACATGATAAGCTAAATATCTTATTTATTTCGAGATACAGCAGATGAATCCCTTCCACGGTCGGCACTTTCAAGGTGAAATCATTCTTTGGGCTGTTCGTTGGTATTGTAAATATGGCATCAGCTATCGTGAACTTCAAGAAATGCTCGCTTAACGAGGCATAAATGTGGATCACAGTACAATTTATCGTTGGGTTCAGCGTTATGCTCCAGAAATGGAAAAACGGTTACGCTGGTATTGGCGTAATCCTACAGATTTACATTCATGGCATATGGATGAGACTTATATCAAAGTGAAGGGGCGATGGACTTACCTGTATCGTGCAGTTGATCAACGGGGTCATACGATTGACTTTTACCTTTCCGCTAGACGGAACAGTAAATCAGCCTATAGTTTTCTAGGAAAGATCTTCAATACGGTGAAAAAATGGCAAATTCCACGGGTCATCAATACAGATAAAGCAGCGACCTATGGCCATGCTTTATCACGATTAAAGCGAGAAGGAAAATGTCCAGTAGATATTGAGCACAGGCAGATTAAGTATAAAAATAATGTCATTGAATGTGATCATGGTAAGTTAAAGCGAATCATCAGGGCCACATTAGGATTCAAATCTATGAAGACTGCTTATGCCACAATTAAAGGTATTGAAGTCATGCGTGCACTACGTAAAGGACAAGCATCGTCATTTTATTATGGTCAGCCTCAGGGTGAAGTGTGTCTAATCAACAGGGTTTTCGGTCTCTAAGCACTTTTTAAAGGGAACATCATCGACTCAAATCACTATTTGCAACAGTGCCATCTGGATCAACATTTCACAAAATAAGCATACAAAAAAAATAGCAGTATTAAACTGCTATTTTTGATTTTTATTTAAATCGCTTTTAAAAAACAAACTCGATACCTGCACCATACAACCATCCTTTTTCTGAATTGGACGCTTGTTGTAGAGAAGTTAGCTTTTGTCCCTTTTCATATTGATAAGCTACATCAACAAAAGGTTTAATCCGTTTAGTAATCTCATAACGAGTTTTCAGCCCAGTCTTCAATTCGGATAATCCGTTTTTTGAAGCATAGTTAGAATCATCGCTAAATATTACATCTGCTTCGATATAAGGTTGAGTAATAAGTTTCTGAGTTAAAAGCAAATCACGTTCTAATTCAAAACTTGCTCCCCAAAAATTATTCTCACCGCCATAAAGATATGCTTGTGTTTCAAAAAAATATGGCGCAAGCCCTAAAATACCGATAACACCATCAATTCGCTTATTGTCTGACTCGCCTCTATCTTCACTATATCGAATACCGGTTTGTATATCCCAAAATGGAGCTATATTACGGCTATAAAGTGCGGAGATATCATATTTAACCTCATCACTTTCAGGTTTTTCCAGATTTGCTTCGATAAATAAGCGATTTTCATCTGTACCAATCAAAGTTTCAAACTTTGTTCCTAACCCACCTTTACCGTCTTCATCAACCATCCATTCATTTTCGAGTTTTGTAGTTTGATAAACTTGACCACCATGTTCTTTAAGATGATTATTATGGGAGGAATCAGCTGGTTCCAAATTCTTCCGCATAATTTGAATACTTTTGTTTCCCTTGTTAATATTTCTTTTTGAAAAATACTTTGGATAAACATTTTGCGGGGAATAGCTTAACCCACCAGATTCCTGCAATAGTACCTTCATACTTTCTGGCATATTGCTATCTTCTACTGGTTGAGTGTTCTTTGCAAAGGTCAGATTTGATAATCCAAATAGCGCAATCATCAAAGTTGTTTTTGAAAACAAATTATTAGTGATATGCATGTGGATTTACTCCCTTCTCATTTACTTGGGACTGAGGAACAGTCTTTGTAGAATTACCATCTTCCACTTGAGCTACAATGAGTTTATTCATCATTCCTGCACTCATATGGTAAAGCAGGTGACAATGAATAGCCCACTCACCTAACTCATCAGCTGTGAGTAGAGTGGTTATCGTTTTCCCAGGTGGAACAATTACCGTATGTTTGTTTGGCATATTGCTTGGATCCTGACCATTCTCAAGCTGCATAAACATGCCATGTAAGTGCATTGGGTGAGCCATCATACTGTCATTGACAAATTTTAAGCGAATACGTTCACCATACTTCACCACTAGTGGGTCGGCTTCATTAAATTTTTTACCATTTATTGTCCAAATATAACGCTCCATGTTTCCACCAAGACGGATCTCTATTTCACGTTCAGCTGCACGAGTGTCTTTTTGAGGATCTAACGATTGCAAATCACTATATTGCAATGCTTTATTACCTTCAGGTGTTGAAGCATTTGCCCATCCAAATACGGTATTATCATTCTTGTCTGAAGCCGCCTTAACAGTAGCGCTATTCATCGGCATATCATGATCCATACCTTTCATAGAAGACATATCATGATCCATACCTTTCATAGAAGACATATCGTGATTCATGCCTTTCATAGAAGACATATCATGATCCATACCTTTCATAGAAGACATATCGTGATTCATGCCTTTCATAGAAGACATATCATGATTCATATCTTTCATTGAAGACATATCATGATCCATACCTTTCATAGAAGACATATCATGATCCATACCTTTCATAGAAGACATATCGTGATTCATGCCTTTCATAGAAGACATATCATGATCCATACCTTTCATAGAAGACATATCGTGATTCATGCCTTTCATAGAAGACATATCATGATTCATATCTTTCATTGAAGACATATCATGATCCATACCTTTCATAGAAGACATATCGTGATTCATGCCTTTCATAGAAGACATATCATGATTCATTCCCATATCTTCCATAGTCAATAAAGAACGAGGACGAGGCTTAGGCATCTCAATTTGTTTTACAGGTGAGGTATTTTCATCATGTAAGGTTCCAACCGAAAATCCAGTACGATCAATAGATTCAGCTTCGATTTGATAATGGGCTTGTTTCGGTTCAACAATGACATCATAAGTTTCAGCAGTACCTATACGGAACTCATCTACAGGAACAGGTTTTACAGGTTGACCATCGGCACTTACCACTGTCATTTTTAAATTTGGAATTCGTACATCAAAAAATGACATTGCAGAAGCATTAATAAATCGAAGGCGAACTTTTTCTCCAGCTTTAAAATTACCGGTCCAGTTTTGCTGAGGTGTTTTGCCATTCATTAAAAATGTATAACCAGTCACATCGGACATATCTGTTTTCAACATCCGCATCTGATTCCACATAGAGCGGTCTTGCCAAGTTGCCTTTAATCCATCACGTTTAACTTGTTTTAATACATCGAATACTGTTTCGCGACGGTTCTGATAGTAATCTGCTTCTTTTTTAAGATTTTTCATAATTTGATCACTTGTTGAATTATGAAAATCAGAAAGCAAAACAACGTAATCTTTATCGGTTTTTTCAGCAGCTGTTAGTGGAGTTTTATCTTTAGGATAAATAACAAAAGCACCATATAAACCGTCTTGTTCTTGTCCTTTACTATGTGAATGATACCAATAAGTACCATTTTGGCGGACTTTAAACTTATATTCATAAGTTTTATTAGGGGCAATGCCATTAAATTTGTTAAATCCAGGTACACCATCCATAATTCCAGGTAATAATAAGCCATGCCAATGGATTGAAGAGTCCTGATTTTTTAACTTATTGTGAACACGGATAACGGCCTCATCACCTTCTTCAAATTCAAGAAGTGGTGCAACGAATTTACCATTAACGGTAATTCTCTTTAGCGGTTTTCCTGTGATATTTACAGTTTGTTCAGCGATTGTTAAATCATATTCTTTAACTGCCGCCATTACCCAAGTTGATGAAAATAAACCAACTCCAATTAAGAGTACATGACTTAACTTATTTGACATTCTATCTCACCTTTAGAAAGGTCAAGATTGAAGTAATAAAGCAAATATTTAGTATAAACTTTAATACTTCTTTCTCGCTATTTATAAAATTATTTATTGCTACTAGGCATATTCATCTTTGAATGATCCATTTTAGAATGGTCCATATTCATCATAGAATGATCCATTTTTGACATGTCAGATGAGTTAGGAGACTGATGTTGACTATGATCTTGCTGAGTCTTGTCATCTTTTTCCATTTTACAAGGTTTTGTACAAGGTTTCTGTGCTTTTACCGTTTTAGTGGCACTTGAGGTTGATACATCTTTTGCCCAAGATTGAGTACCAGCAATTAAAGTTCCAGCACACATTAAAATTGTTAGACTACGACGCACTACAGTTTTCATAAGTTTCTCTAAAAGTTAATTTCTTGCTACTACAATAAAGTGAAGCATTGAACATCTAAGTGACTTGAAAATGACATTTTTGTAATCTATCTCGATCAGATGTTTTATAACGTTATTATAGTTTTAATGAATGACTTAGGATTCGGAAATGAGAATACTATTAGTTGAAGATGAACAAAAAACTGGTGATTATCTCAAGCAAGGTTTATCCGAAGCTGGCTATATTACGGACTGGGTTACAGATGGGTTAACGGGTAAACATCAAGCTCTTTCTGAAGAGTATGACTTAATTATTTTAGACGTGATGTTACCTGGACTAAATGGTTGGAATATTATCAATGATATTCGTAGCAGCGGTAAAACAATGCCCATTCTATTTTTAACAGCCAGAGATCAGATAGAAGATCGAGTAAAAGGTCTAGAGTTAGGCGCTGATGATTATTTAATAAAGCCTTTTGCTTTTGCAGAGCTTCTTGCTCGAATCAAAACTCTCCTTAGACGAGGGCAGCAAAGAGAAGATAGTAATATTATTAAGATTGCTGATTTAGAACTTGATTTGAGAAAACGTCGGGTAACGCGAGCGGGTCAACGCATTGATCTGACGGCAAAAGAATTCGCGCTTATGGAACTTTTTATGCGTAGACGAGGTGAAATTTTACCAAGAGCGCTGATTGCTTCTCAAATTTGGGATATGAATTTTGATAGTGATACGAATGTCGTTGAAGTCGCTATTAAACGATTAAGAAGTAAAGTTGACAGTAACTTTACTCCCAAATTAATTCAGAATATTCGAGGAATGGGGTATGTACTAGAGGTAGAGGATGAATAATAATTTATTCAGAGCGATCAGTTTCCGGATCGGTATCATTTTCTCATTATCTACTATTTTCATTCTAATTATTATGGGTTTGTTCATAAATAAATTAGTAATGCATCATTTTGAAACTCAAGACCGTACCCAATTAGAAGGTAAAATCCAGCTTATTCAGAATCTTCTCCAACAGCATCCTAAAAATTCTCCAGAACTTAATCTTTATTTAAGAGATGCGTTAGTTGGACACCATGATCTTATGGTCCAAATAGAACGACCGACAGGCCAAATTTTATTTAGTTCAGCATCCTCAATCATTAATACTCAAAATTTAATCAAGTCAGCAAATAATTCATGGATTAAATGGCAAGTTCAAAATAAGACCTATCGTGGCATGATCTACACTACAGGTATAAATAGAAATTCTGAAATACAATCTGTACAAATTATTGTTGGGATCGATACATCAGAACATCTACATTTTCTAAAAGATTTTAAGCGTCAACTTTTGTATATTGGTTTGGCTGGTACAATTTGTTTAATGTTTTTAGGTTGGTTTGCAACCTGGAGAGGTTTAAGACCCGTGCAAAAAATGGCTAAGGTCGCAGAAGGAATTTCTGCTCAACATCTTTCAGAACGTTTAGAAGTTGAGCATACACCAACCGAACTAAAATCATTGGCAATCGCCTTCAATGCTATGCTGGACAGACTAGAGTCAGCTTTAGAAAAACTTTCCGATTTTTCATCTGATTTAGCACATGAAATTAGAACACCGATTAATAATTTAATGACCCAAACTCAAGTATGTCTCGCCCGTAACCGAGATATTGGTACTTATCAAGAAATACTATTTTCTAATTTAGAAGAATTTGAACGTTTGGCTCGAATGGTGTCCGATATGCTTTTCTTGGCAAAAGCAGAACATGGCTTAAATTTACAGAACTTACAGAATATTGACCTCGTTAAAGAAGTTACCGCTTTATTTGATTTCTATGACGCTCTCGCTGCCGAAAAAAATATGACACTTCAACAAACAGGATCTGGCAATGTAAAAGGTGATCCTGCTATGTTACGTCGCGCACTCAGCAATCTATTGTCTAATGCAGTTAAATATGGAAACAAGAATTCTACAATACGGATAAAACTTCAACAGAATTTAGATAACACAATATTTTCAATTGAAAATGAAGGCCCTGAAATCTCTCCTGAACAACTATCCAGATTATTTGATCGTTTTTATCGAACAGATGCGTCTAGGCAAAGAACAGAAGAAGGAACCGGCTTAGGGCTTGCCATAACAAAATCTATTCTTGATATGCTTGGGGCGACCATCCAGGCTGAATCCCTCAATGGTCGAATCATTTTTACCATTGTTTTTCAAAGTGAATCCATGCAAGGGGAATCGTTTTAACTCATTTTTTGAACATCCTCCATTTACCCGAGTTGACCTTACATAAAGCTCAAACTGAGAGCCAGAGCTACGCCAGCACCTATCATGGCAATTGTGTAGCCAATTATGATGGCTCGGCCAAACTGTGCCCCCCCTGTCATCCATGCAATTGTCGCTTTGCTTAACATGTTGCTCAGTGTGGCCAGCCCTAGCGCGACAGCAGCCACATTTGTTGTTAAGCCTTCAGTACTATGCAGGCGGGCAAGTGAGACTAAAATAGCATCTACGTCTGCTAGCCCGGAAATAGTCGATAGTACGAAGATGCCGCTGGTGCCCAACCATTGTTTTGCTGCCGGAACCAAGACTGCCATGACAGAAAGGAAAGCAGCGAAGCTGAATGCTGTCCCAAGATCAAAAGGAGCCATTGCTTCTATTGTTCGATCGTTATTTTCAGCGCTGGTAATTTGGCGTTGTCTCCACAGTGCCATACCCAGCAAAAGGATTCCCGCAATCATCATTGCACCACCAAAAGTGCTTAGAAGTGCGGGTTCAATGACGCCTATCAGTACAGCCATACGAAAAAACATGATGCCACAGGCAGCCAATGTTCCAGAAATAGCAGCACTGACCATGACGGGGTGCTGGCGTGTATAGCGTGCCAGTGCGACAGTTGCAGCTGTAGAAGATGCCAAACCACCCAATAGACCTGTCCAGAGTATGCCTCTTTCTGAACCGGTGAGCCGCATGGCAAAATGACCTGCCAGAGAGAGTCCGGCAATCAGGATCACTGCCCACCATAACTGGTAAGGATTTAATGCAGCAAAAGGTCCCATACCCGTATTGGGTAAGTAAGGTAATATAACGACAGAAAGTACCAGTAACTGTAGAGATGCGGTTAATTCACGATGTTCGATCAAGCGTAACCAACCATGTAAGGTTGGCTTGAGATCCAAAAATACAGCCACGATGACAGCCGCTGTTAATGCTAAAGTAACATTACCATGGGATGCATATGCACCTAGAACTAATGTCAACAGCATCGCGATCGTCGTGGTAGCGCTTAAATTACCGGAAATTTTTGCGGTACGCGCGTAGGATACCGTAAGTAAAAGGGAAAGCCCTAATACGGCTGCGACTAGTGGCCAAGGCCCAAAGTTTGGCTGTAGATGACCCAGCACTCCTCCGAGTAATCCTGTCAATGTGAAGGTACGTAGGCCTGCTACTCGGCTGCCTTCTGGCAGTTCACGATCATTCCATCCTCGTTCTAAACCAATGAGCAGGCCGATGGCAAGTGCTGCAACTAGGCCTGATACATCTGGTGGAAGAAAAGGACTCTCTATCATAGCTTTTTATGTCGCAGGCGAAGGGCATTCGTGATCACTGAAGCGGAGCTAAAACTCATGGCCAAGGCCGCAATCATGGGTGACAACAACCAACCTGTAAATGGGTAGAGTACGCCAGCTGCTATTGGGATACCCAAGGCATTGTAAAGGAAAGCAAACATGAGGTTCTGTTTCATGTTGCTGACAGTAGCTTCCGAGAGTGAACGGGCAACCGAGATACCGCGTAAATCTCCCTTGACCAGGGTAACTTGAGCACTATTCATTGCGACATCAGTCCCGGTACCCATAGCGATACCGACATCAGCCTTGGCTAGTGCAGGTGCATCATTGATTCCATCGCCGGCCATTGCCACGATGCGACCTTGCTTCTGCAATTTGCTGACAAGTTCGAGTTTATCTGCGGGTTTGACTTCACCATGTATCTCATCGATTCCCAGACGTGCTCCGACTGAACGGGCAGTGGTGAGACCATCTCCCGTTGCCATTACGATACGTAGTCCAGCTTCCTTCAGGGTGGTAAGAGCTTCAGGAGTACTTTTTTTGATGGGATCAGATACTGCAAGCAGGCCGGCCAATTCACCATTGATGGCTAGATGCATGACACTTGCCCCTTCCGAACGCAGCTCTTCGGCTTGCGGAATCAGAGATTGTACGGAGATACCCAATTGTTCCATCAGTGCCGTGTTGCCCAAAGCTAACTGACGATCGCCCACTTGACCTCGAACACCGATCCCAGAGCCTGATTCAAAATTGTCTGGTGTTTCAAGAGACAGGCCACGTTCGTGTGCTGCATTTACAATCGCATCAGCTAGCGGATGTTCACTGCCTTGATCCAGGCTAGCGGCCAGACGTAATACTTCAGATTCCTCGAACCCTGCTGCAGCTACTACACGGTCGAATGCAGGGCGTCCTTCGGTCAACGTACCTGTTTTATCGATTATCAGTGTGTCAATCTTGCGCAGATTCTCAATGGCCGCCGCATCACGGAATAGCACACCATGGGTGGCACCTTGACCCGTCGCAACCATGATAGACATTGGGGTTGCCAAGCCCAGTGCGCAAGGACAGGCAATAATCAGTACTGCCACAGCATTGATTAATGCATAAACCCAGCTCGACTCTTCTGGGCCGAACAGTCCCCATCCAAAGAAGGTAAGTAAGGCAATAGCCACTACAGCCATTACGAACCAACCTGCTACCTGATCAGCCATACGTTGCATGGGTGCTCTCGAGCGTTGAGCTTGCGCCACCATCTGTACGATCTGAGCCAACATGGTGCTTGAACCAATTTTCTCTGAACGCATGATCAATGAACCATTGGTATTCAGGGTAGCTCCAATGACTTTGTCGCCGACGCGTTTAGTGATTGGTAAAGGTTCGCCTGTCAGCATAGATTCATCTACTGAACTGCTTCCATCGGTGATTACACCATCCACAGGAACTTTTTCACCTGGGCGGATGCGGAGTAAATCTCCTACATGGACATGAGTCAGAGGAACATCTTCCTCAGTTCCATCGGGCAGGATTCGGCGAGCTGTTTTTGGAGCAAGTCCGAGGAGTGACTTAATTGCAGCAGAAGTTTGCGAACGTGCTTTTAATTCCAGTATTTGCCCCAGTAGGGTCAAAGAAATGATGACCGCTGAAGCTTCAAAGTAAACAGCGACACGACCCATGGAGATAAATGAGTCTGGAAAGATTTGTGGTGCAATGGTCGCAACCACACTGTAAATAAAAGCAGCCCCTGTACCTAGACCGATCAGGGTCCACATGTTTGGGCTGCGATTCACAACCGATTGCCAACCACGGGAAAAAAATGGCCAACCTGCCCACAGTACAATCGGGAGTGACAACACTAATTCAATCCAGCTCTGAACTGCCATGTCGAACAGGTTCAGTTGATGGCCAAACATCGCCAAAAAAGTCACGACTATGGTGAGTGGCAGTGTCCACCAGAAGCGTCGACGGAAATCACGTAACTCAGGATTCTCATCTTCCTCTAACTCGGGAATGAGTGGTTCCAGTGTCATTCCACATTTAGGACAGTTTCCAGGATGATCCTGTCTAATTTCTGGATGCATTGGGCACGTATAGATGATCGTGCCTGTTGTGCTTGTCTCATTAACGGATTGAGTAGTCTGATGATGCTGTGTATGTGCATCGGCAGTCGTCGTTGCGGGTTTAGCGATATATTGCACCGGGCTGCTATGAAACTTTGATTGACATTTATCACTGCAAAAAAAGTAAGTTTTCCCCTTAAATTCCTCATGGTATTTCGATTCTTCAGTGACGGTCATACCACAGACTGGGTCTTTCAGTACGTCTGTTGTAGCCTGTGCCATATGGTCCTGGTTATGATTTTTTTGATCTGACATAAATAATTCTCTTATGGAAAAGTGGTTTTATGGCCGAATTTTGGAATAAATCTCGGAGTCTGTTGAGCATAGCTGTCATAGACAGCGCCAAACTGTTTACTCATTTCAGCCTCTTCCTTAATTGCCAAGCGGCTGTACATTAAGAGTAAGATTGGAAACATAATCAGTGTCAGTAAAGTTGGCCATTGCAATAAAAACCCCAGCAAGATCAAGATAAAAGCCACGTATTGGGGGTGACGTATGCGCGCATAGGGTCCGCTTACTGCCAATTGGTGATGACGTTGTGCGTGGTACAACACGTTCCATGCTGATGACAGTAAATAGAAACCATAGCCCAAAAAAATATAACTCGCGATGTGCAGAATGCCAAAATGTGGATCACCCTTTTCACCCAGTAGCGTTGACCATAAGTGACCTGAGTTATGCGACAGCAAATCAAGTTCAGGAAAGCGAGTTTGTAGCCAGCCTGACAACAGGTAAATGGTTAAAGGGAAACCATACATCTCGACAAACAATGCAATGATGAAAGCAGAGAAAGCGCTAAAAGTACGCCAGTCTCGTGCTGTGGCGGGTTTAAAAAAACTGAAGGCAAACATAATGAAAATTGCCGAATTTATGATGACGAGCCACCACAGACCATAGGCCGATTCCGCATGATTCATGAGGGGTCTCCTGGTTCGCGTGATTTTTTATTATCTGATGTGTCTGGATTTTTCTGTTGATGATGGTGATGTCCATGACCACCATGCATAAAAATATGCATGAGTGGGCATGCTAAAAGGAGTAAAAAGGGTAAAACACCAACGACATGGGCCAAATGCTCGGTTAAGAGAAAATAGGCTGCCACACCACCAATCACGAATAGGCCGATGGCATAACGTGTAGACCAAAAGTTAGGTACTGAATTATGTTCTTGAGGTTGATGGTTCATGGTGCTTCCCTCTCTAATTCATGGGTAATTATTTAGTTGTGGAGGGAGGCATACAGTCCATCATCATCTGCATCATGGATTGCATCATGTCCATACGTTTTTCCATCATTTGCTGACGGTCAGCCATATTTGCATTCATGCTTTGGCCGCTCATCTGTTTCATCATGCTCATACCTCCTTGCATGAGTTTCATGTGCTCAGCCATAAGTTTTTGACGTTCTTGAGGGTTTTTTGCAGCCATCATCTTTGCATGCATGGCTTGCATTGCTTTCATGTGCTGGTCCATTGCAGCCATTTTGTCTGGATTCATCTTGCCAGTAGCTGTCTTTTTAACAGTGACTGTGGATGGAGGAGTATTTTCTGGGTGATGCGTTTTATGCTCTTCGGGATTTTGAGCTAATGCACCTAAAGAGGCAACGGTTATACAAAGTGTGAGTAAAGTTTGGCGGATATAAGTCATGATATTTTCCTTCCATCAATTGATCAGCCGATACAACCTTTAAATGAATGAAGCAAACAAATAGAGAGAGGTATTTTTCATTTATTTGCTCCACTCATTCTTTTGATGAAGTTGATCGCTGGTTATGCCACCGGTGTTTTACTTAGGTGGTAGCTGGTTATAGTCAATTTCTTTATTTCTATTGAATAATTTTATCACTTGAGTCTATTGATTTTTAAAAATGACAAAAATGTAATTTTGAAGTCATCGCTCTGTTTCTGTCTCTCACTAATAATTGAAATATAAGAGGAGATGATGTGGTCTCATTAAATATAGATTTTATAAAGTCATCTCTAATGAACTAACGAATCAAGAGGAAACGTAAATGAAATTATTTCAAAATAAAATGACTGCTCTACGTAATGTTGTAGTAGCTGCAACGATGATTGTGGCTACTACAACTACGTTCGCTCATGTGAGTTTAGTGAGTGCGATTCCTGCGGAAAATGCATCTGTCCTTAGTCAACCAAAGAACTTGACCCTTAACTTTGGTGCAGAGGTTATGTTGATGAATATTAAGTTACTGGATGCTCAGCGAAGAGATGTTCCTTTAAAATATGAAGTTACGCATGACTTAAAGAAATCCTTTGATGTCGCTCTTCCGAAACTGAAAAAAGGTAAATATACCGTTGTCTGGACAACAATGGGGAAAGATGGCCACAACATGAATGGTGAATATAGTTTCACTATCAAATCAACTAAATAAGAATTGATTACCTTTCAACATGTCAGTGAGGTGCTGGCATGTTGTTCTAGAATGGACAAAAATAATGATTTCTGAATATTGGATGTGGGCCACTTGGTTAACTAAGGTTATTTTATATTTAAGTTTAGCTTTTGTCGTTGGTGGAGCCTTTTGCTATTTTTTACTTAGACAATATCTTGAACTAAAAGAATCGATTCTTAAATATATTACAATTGGCGCTGGATTAGGCCTAATTTCCAGTACCTTGGGATTTTTTATTCTGATTGGTAGTTTTGCCAATACTGGTATTACAGGGATGGTGGACCCCACGTATATTAATATATTGGTTAATACTCCGACGGGGTATATATACGTTCTTCGTTCTATTAGTTTTGCTCTTTTACTTCTTCTCATGGTGGTTAAAGTTAACAGGAACAAAGGTCAGTTTTCTATAATTGAAAGTTCAATATTTTGTATTTTACTTATCCCGATTATTTTTAGCTTTTCCCAGCTCGGACATGTCGCTAATTTAACCTTACTTGCTCAAATTTTATTATCAATCCATATTCTAGTTATGTCGTTATGGATGGGGTCTTTATATCCGTTATGGAAAACCAGCCGGGAAATAAGTGGTTTACCTTTAAAAGATCGCATGCATGTATTTGGACGTATTGCTGCTTTCATTGTTGGGATATTAATCGCCTGTGGCGCTAGTGTAGCTCTTCTTTTAATTAAAGATTTTAATACCTTAATCAATACTGCATATGGCTATGGTTTCATGGTTAAAATGTTTTTTGTTATAAGTATTCTACTTTTAGCTGCCTTCAACAAATGGTATTTCACCCCGCGTCTTCAACATCCTAAATTCGCTAAACACCTTAGTCATGCCATTTTATTTGAGATGTTATTAGGTCTATCAATTCTATTAACAACAGGCTATATAACCACTGTCGTGGGTATTGAATAAGAGAATTTCAAAATAAGGGAATTGAGGAAATTTAACATTACTGCATTTATCTTTTGTAGCTGAGCAATAAAGTTTCTACTGGACTGTCAACTTACGACAATCAGAACAGTAAAATCGCATCATGAGGCATTATACATAAAGGTAGTCACCGGTTTTTAGCTTCAATCCATAAGAGTCTCATCTATTCAGTTCACTACTATTGATTGAAATAACTATCTTATAAATTTCAAAGTGATCGTAGATGACAAAAATGTCATTTTTAAGTCACGTTAATGTTGGTTAAGTACTTTTACTGTAGTCATTAGAACGCTATGCTTTAGAATACTCTGATGAAAACTATGGATGTAAACAGACCAAGTTACAGCAAGTAACTGATTCAGAGAAAGGCTGGTTGTATGGTGAAAGTTTAGAGTTACTGTTCTAATGGTTTAAACAAATATTTTGTTAAAAAGGAGCAACATATGAAATTTCACATCGCTAATATGACTTGTGGTGGTTGTGCACGAGGCATTACTACTGCAATTAAAGAGCTCGACTCGAATGCATCACTCGATATTGATTTACAAAACCGTATCGTTGAAATCAACACAACGGTTAGTCAGGATAAAGTCATTGCCACTCTCGGTGATCGTGGATTTACAGCTGAGCCTGCTTAATCTCTGTTAGAGTAAAGTGGTAATCCCTTATCACTTTACTTACTCTTGTTTTTCTCATCGTACAGATAAAATCTGTACTTGCTTGCAATAAAAGTGCTGCCTGAATTCCCAATTATCTTGGTTCGAGCTGATCTTCGCATATAGAACTCAGCATATCTAAATGATAGAGATCGTATATGAGTACCGAAATGACTGATACGCCACACTACAGTGAAACATTAGAGATTGAGGGGATGACATGTGCTTCTTGTGTAGGCCGTGTGGAAAAAGCTTTAAAATCTGTTGAGGGTGTTGAATCTGCTCATGTAAATCTGGCTACCGAAAAAGCAGTCATTTATGCGCATCAACCACTTGATCGCGCTACTTTAATTAAAGCCGTAGAAAAAGCAGGCTACGAAGTGGAAGTATTGCAACCGATAGAGCTTACGATAGAGGGTATGTCATGTGCTTCTTGTGTAGGTCGAGTAGAAAAGGCTTTAAAATCTGTTGAAGGAGTTGAGTCGGCTCATGTAAATCTGGCTACTGAAAAAGCGACTATTCAGGCAAGCTCATCTGTCACTCGTGACTCGTTAATTCAGGCTGTCACCAAAGCAGGGTTTGAAGCAAAGTCAGTTCATCAAACTACGGAAAGCTTTCAAGATAAAAAGAATATTGAATTAGAAAAACTTAAAAAAGATTTAATTTTGTCAGTCTTATTGACTCTACCCGTTTTTATTTTAGAAATGGGATCACACCTGATTCCCGCCTTTCATACGTTTATGATGGATAACATTGGCCAACAAAATAGCTGGTTAATGCAATTTTTCTTGACCACAGTAGCATTAATTTTTCCAGGCCGACGCTTCTTCAAAAAGGGCATCCCAAGTTTATTCCGCTTAGCACCAGACATGAATTCCTTGGTGGCTGTAGGAACATTGGCTGCTTATCTTTATTCAGTGGTTGCTACTTTCTTTCCAAGTGTCCTGCCACAAGGCACGGTCAATGTTTATTATGAAGCTGCAGCGGTTATTATCACTTTAATTCTATTAGGTAGATTTTTTGAAGCCAAGGCAAAAGGCCGAACGTCTTTAGCAATTCAACATCTAGTTGGAATGCAGCCTAAAGTTGCCAGAATACAGCTCAATAATCAGGTGATAGAAGTTCCGATTGCCGAAGTTCAAACAGGAACGATTGTAGAGATTAGACCAGGCGAGCGTATCCCTGTCGATGGTGAAGTTATTCACGGCCAAAGTTTTATTGATGAATCCATGATTACTGGCGAGCCTATGCCCGTTGAAAAAACGATAGGCTCTACTGTGGTAGGAGGAACAATTAACCAAAGTGGCAGCTTAAATATCAAAGCCACCTCTGTTGGTAGTTCATCAGTGCTTTCTCAAATCATCCGAATGGTTGAACAGGCACAGGGTTCCAAGCTGCCTATTCAGGCATTGGTTGATAAAATTACCATGTGGTTTGTACCTGTAGTAATGGGTCTCTCTCTTTTAACTTTTATTACTTGGTTTATCTTCGGCCCTGAGCCAGCCCTAACGTTTAGCTTAGTTAATGCAGTTGCGGTACTCATTATTGCATGTCCTTGTGCAATGGGACTTGCAACGCCTACATCAATCATGGTGGGAACTGGGCGTGGTGCTGAAATGGGTGTTTTATTCCGTAAAGGGGAAGCTTTGCAGCTGCTCAAAGAAACTAAAGTGGTTGCTGTTGATAAAACAGGGACCCTGACTGAAGGGAAACCAATTTTAACCGATCTGCATGTCTTAGAAGGGTTTGAATACAATGCCGTACTTTCACTTATGGCAGCCGTTGAATCAAAGTCTGAGCATCCTATTGCTCGAGCAATTGTACAAGCCGCTATAGATAAGGAATTAATCCTGTCTCCTGTTGCTGATTTCAAGTCAGTCACGGGCTATGGAATAGAAGCAACGGTGTCTGAACATTTGGTTCATATTGGTGCAGATCGATATATGGAAAAACTAGGTTTGAATCCTAATGTTTTTTCTCAATTTTCGGATCGTTTGGGAGAAGAAGGAAAAACCCCTCTCTATGTTGCGATTGACCAGAAACTTGCTGCCATTATTGCTGTAGCAGATCCAATTAAAGAATCAACATTTGCTGCAATTGAAGCGTTACATCAGTTAGGTTTAAAGGTTGCCATGATTACAGGTGATAACCGTCATACAGCTCAAGCGATTGCAAAAAAACTAGGTATTGATGAGGTTATTGCAGAAGTCTTACCAGAAGGTAAAATAGAGGCCGTTAAAAAATTAAAAAATCAATATGGTAAACTCGCATATGTTGGAGATGGCATTAATGATGCCCCTGCACTTGCAGAAGCAGATATTGGTTTAGCAATAGGTACAGGTACAGACGTAGCTATTGAAGCTGCTGATGTGGTTTTGATGTCTGGCAACCTGAAAGGAGTGCCAAATGCTATCGCTTTAAGCAAAGCGACTATAACCAATATTCGTGAAAATTTATTTTGGGCATTTGTTTACAATGCAGCTCTGATTCCTATTGCAGCAGGTGTACTTTATCCGCAATTTGGACTGCTACTTTCTCCTGTATTTGCTGCTGGTGCAATGGCTCTCTCGTCAATATTTGTACTAGGAAATGCTTTACGATTAAAACGTTTTAAAGCCCCCCTTGCAATTATTTAACCATTTTTTATATACATTTAAAGTTTTGTTGGCTTTACTTTATATATTTGGAAATAGTCTAAGCCATGTTGGCTTTTATTAAATATCATACAGTTGATATTCTAATTATTTGAGAGGGATTAAGATGAAAAGAATTTTATTAATATGCTTTATAGGCATGTCATTTACCTATGCGAATGCTCATTCTGGGGGAACGAACTCACAGGGTTGTCATACCAACAGTAAAACTGGTGATTACCACTGTCATTAATAGGTGCGCACACAGTTTTTTTATTTAAAAGACTGTGCTTTAAAGTTATAAGTAGCGTTTAACTAAAGCTAAAAATTCATTCAGTTCTTTTTCCTTTATTTCCTCAGTATCACCGAGTACATGTTCTCTAAGATGAAGTTCTATTAACTCATTCATTAAGCCATTTATCGCACCTTTAATTGCTGCAACTTGCTGTAATACCTCAATACAAGAATTTTCAGAATTTAAAATATTCTGTTCAAGGGCATTAGTTTGACCTTGAATTCGTCTAATCCGATTTAAAATTTTTTTGTTCTGATTTAAGTGAGACATACTATTCAACCTCAAGAACATATACTATGGGGGAGTATTAATTGTGGTGCAATAAAATGTAATATCTAAATAATGTTAAAAGTGACCATTCGCATCAATTTGACGAAGGAAATCCTTTAGCACAAAAGAAAATTTTAATCGCAACCATCCTCACTGGTGTAATGATGGTGTTTGAAATTTTTGGAGGATGGTTCTTTAATTCCATGGCTTTATTGGCTGATGGATGGCATATGAGTTCTCATATGTTGGCATTGGGCTTAGCTTATTTTGCCTATAAAATGGCTCGAAAATATGCTCGTGATCAGAGATTCTGTTTCGGTACATAGAAGATAGAAATCTTAGCTGGATATTCGAGTGCCATTTTATTGATGGTTGTTGCTGTATTCATGGGTGTTCAATCGATAGAACGTTTATTCAATCCTGTGAATATTCACTACAACGAGGCAATTTCAATTGCGATTGTTGGCTTGATCGTTAATTTTATTTGTGCCTGGTTACTACGTGAAAATGGTCACCACCACCATCATCACTCTCATGATGACCATGACCACCACCACGATCATCATCACTCTCATGATGACCATGACTTAAACCAGAAAGCCGCTTTTCTTCATGTAGTAGCAGATGCAGTAACTTCTGTATTAGCGATTATTGCACTTTTCGCAGGGAAGTATTTTGGATGGGATTTTTTAGATGCAATTCTAGGGATCGTAGGTGCAGTGCTTGTAGCACAATGGTCTTGGGGATTGATTAGAGAAACAGGTAAAACATTGCTTGATGCAGAGATGGAACATCCTGTAGTAAAGGAGATTCAGGAAGTTGTAGAGGAATTAGATAACCAAATTACGATTACTGATCTGCATGTCTGGAAAGTAGGTAGAAGTAAATTTTCATGTATTTTATCCCTAAATACAGTTAATGACTCCTTAACAGCAGAGGTAGTTCGTAAAGCTTTGTCAATTCATGAAGAGATTGTTCATATTTCTGTTGAAATTAACAAGAATTTCCATGTTGTTTAAATTAATATTTATTCCTTTTAAACTTTATCAGTCTATTTATGTAAATCTTAGATTAGAATTTGTTTGTTGTAGAGCGTCGGGGCGCCTCGGCAATTCTGCGTGTTGAAATAGAAAGGAAAATTCATTACTTTAAAGCGCAAAGCGTGTTGCAGATGCAGCTCTTATTCCGAGGAATTTTACACTGGTATCGCCCGCCGATAGAAACACCAGATCCGGCAGTCAGGACGTAAATAACCATTCCTCCAGTTTAAATAAAAAAACCTGCAGATTCGATGCAGGTTTTTTTTAGAGATAATCAATCGCGTCTTATTTGGCTTTACGCTCTTTCTCGATCAGGTAATTCACCACCTGAATGACTTTGGCATCATTACCCTGCACAATATATTTACCATTCACGGTCACTGCCGGAACACCACTTAACTGATACTGAGCAGCCAGATTTTTGGCTTGGGCAATTTTCGAAGTGATCGGGAAAGATTTATAAGTGCTGTTAAATTTCGCTTCAGGAATACCATAGCGGGTATAGAACTTGGCCAATTGCGCCTGTTCTAAAATTGGACGTTGCTTATCATGAATATCATGGAATAATTGTAAATGTGCTTTTTGACGCACACCCAATGCTTCAGACACATAATAAGCACGCGCTGCCTGCTCCCAGAGTGGATTCATTGCAGCCGGCGTACGTACAAAACGTACATCTTTTGGTAATTTTTTCAACCAGCCCTGCATATGTGGTTCAAGCGCGAAACAGTGACCACAGCCGTACCAGAAGAATTCACGTACCTCAATTCTGCCCGGTTTTTCGACTTTGACTGGTTTTGCAACCACCTGATAGTCCTGACCTGCCACAAAATTGGCCATAGCATTGCCTGAAAAGGCCAAAACAGATGCGGCAACAGCTCCTAAAAGGAATTTTTTCATTGGGATTATCGTCCTCTAAATCATTATGCTTAGTGTATGGGTTCACTATAAATCAATTATGCCGGTTCCGTTTTCATGCTGCGAACTTTTGTGCTATCAGAACCGCTACATTAAAGTATGCGACTGATTTTAAGTCAGTTAATATGGCCATTCGACCGCTATGTGTTTTTAGATAATCACAAAAGTTAAACTTTGAGTAATAAAAACGGTTATAATTTCTACGATTAAAACGTAGTGGTCAAACCTACAGTAAATATTAGCTTCTTACTATTCTCTTCAGTAACAGCCGCGTGGCTCTGAGAATGATCTTCTGACATACAATAGTTTCCTTATTCTATTTACGATTAGCTGAGAGACTTGAGTAAGCCTCAATATTTCTGCTAAAAATTGCTTACTATAATTGGTCAAGAAGCTTTCTTTTCATTTATCCACCGGGACAATATTGGTAATAAAACCAACATAAGAAGGGTTGATGAGATAATTCCTCCAATAACCACATTTGCTAGTGGGCACTTTACTTTTTTCTCCAATTCCAATGCCTCCCTAACTAATTAGAGAGTTTTAAGCATTATTACATGAATCTTTCCAGTACTATTGTTGCAAATATACTAAGTTGCATATTTATTCCTGCCTATGTATAGGAGCATATGTAACCCTAAAGTTTAAAATAGTCTTTTCGGATTATTTAAAAATTTGAAAATGGTAAAGAATAAATTAAAAACAATAAATATATTTATCATTCGATTTAAAAAAATTAATTAATCTTAGTTACACCATACTAAAAATAACTAATTTTTAGTTTTCCTAGTTATATGTGCTTCATTATAATTTTGAATTAATTCTCTTCACACCCTTTGCTTTTTTCATTGTTAATTATTTCTAAATTTTTCTCTAAGAAACGAAGTCCCCCATCAGCAAAACTACTGGTTGAAAAAACTATAGTAAAAATAACTAAAACAATCTTCATATATATATTATTGAATCTAATCATATCTTGGACCAAAAAATAATTTCTTCATATACTAATTCCTAGATATATACACCTAAATGACAACCAAATTACAAATTTGTAATTTTGTTAAGGTTTGTCCTAAAAAAAATAAATTAATACTATTTTAACAAAGATAAGTCGTTGCTGAAAAATTTGAATTGTAAGGGATTTAATTAGGCACTGTTGCAAATAGAGATTTGAGTCGATGATGTTCCCTTTAAAAAGTACTTAGAGACCGAAAACCCTGTTGATTAGACACACTTCACCCTGAGGCTGACCATAATAAAATGACGATGCTTGTCC
>NZ_VPCO01000027.1:0-31528 GCF_013418175.1 Acinetobacter sp. YH12200 | reverse complement strand
GTTGGGTGTATTTCTTCATTGTGTGCTTTCCAATTGCGAGTTGAAAAAGTCCAATGATTCTACGAATACACCTAACTTTTTCAACTAACTACAAATGTGTCGCACTTGAGATTTGAATCTGCGATATAAAAGAATATTCATCCCATAAAAAAAAGACCCTGCGAAAGGGTCTTTTTTTATTTAAAATCTATTATGCAGTTGCCACTTTTTCTTTAGCTAGGAAGAACCAGGTATCCAGGACTGAATCCGGGTTTAAAGATACAGACTCAATGCCTTGTTCCATGAGCCATTTCGCAAGATCAGGATGGTCTGAAGGACCTTGACCACAAATACCCACGTATTTGCCTGCACGGTGACATGCCTGGATTGCAAGAGCAAGAAGCGCTTTTACAGCAGGGTCACGTTCGTCGAACAAGTGCGATACGATACCAGAGTCACGGTCTAGACCAAGCGTTAGCTGGGTCAGGTCGTTTGAACCGATAGAGAAACCATCGAAGTGTTCAAGGAATTGATCGGCCAACAATGCGTTGGTTGGTAATTCACACATCATGATCACTTTAAGACCATTTTCACCACGTTTAAGACCGTTCAATTCCAATAACTCGATCACACGTTTTGCTTCAGCCACAGTACGCACAAATGGAATCATGATCTGTACGTTGGTTAAGCCCATTTCATCACGAACTTTTTTCAATGCACGGCATTCAAGCTCGAAGCAGTCACGGAAGTTGTCAGACACGTAGCGGCTTGCACCACGGAAGCCCAGCATCGGGTTCTCTTCTTCTGGCTCGTACAACTTACCGCCGATCAAGTTTGCGTATTCATTTGACTTAAAGTCAGACATACGCACGATCACTGGTTTATCTGCAAATGCAGCAGCAAGAGTAGAGATACCTTCAACCAGTTTTTCTACATAGAACTCGATTGGAGAAGCATAACCAGCAGTACGCGCCATCACAGCAGCACGTGTTTCACGTGGCAAGCTGTCAATATTCAACAATGCTTTAGGATGCACACCGATCATACGGTTGATGATGAATTCTAAACGTGCAAGACCAATCCCTTCGTTTGGAATTTGCGCGAAGTCGAATGCACGATCCGGGTTACCGACGTTCATCATGACTTTGAACGGAAGAGCAGGCATTGATTCGATCGAGTTGGTTTGGATTTCGAAATCCAGCGCACCTTCATAGATGAAGCCCGTATCACCTTCAGCGCAAGACACAGTCACTTCCTGACCGTCAACCAGTACTTCAGTGGCATTACCACAGCCTACAATCGCAGGAACACCAAGTTCACGTGCAATGATTGCAGCATGACAGGTACGACCACCACGGTTGGTAATAATCGCAGCAGCACGTTTCATCACTGGTTCCCAATCCGGGTCAGTCATGTCAGATACCAGCACGTCACCGTCTTGTACTTTGTCCATTTCTTTGATTGAAGTCACGATACGGACTTTACCAGAACCGATACGTTGACCGATTGAGCGACCTTCACAGATCACAGTACCACGTTGTTTGAGCAGATAGCGCTCCATGGTGCCGACATTTTCACGGCTTTTTACTGTTTCAGGGCGTGCCTGAACGATGTAGATTTTTCCATCATCGCCATCTTTTGCCCACTCGATGTCCATTGGAGAACCGTAGTGGTTTTCAATGATCAGCGCTTGTTTGGCAAGTTCTTGGAGTTCTTGGTCGTTTAGAGCGAACTGTTGACGCTCAGCTTTTTCTACATCTACGACAACCACTGATTTACCTGCAGAAGCTTCTTCACCATAAATCATCTTCTGGTGTTTAGAACCCAAGTTGCGGCGTAAAATCGCGTGTCGGCCTGCATTTAACAGCGGTTTAGAAATATAGAATTCGTCAGGGTTGACTGCACCTTGAACGACCATTTCACCCAAACCATAAGACGCGGTAATAAACACTGCATCACGGAAGCCTGATTCAGTGTCCAGGGTAAACATCACACCTGCAGCACCCGTTTCAGAGCGAACCATACGTTGGATCCCTGCTGAAAGGGCAACCACGTCATGCGCGAAGTTTTGATGGACACGATAAGAAATTGCGCGGTCATTATATAAAGATGCAAAAACTTCTTTGATCGCGATAAGCACGTTATCAATACCGCGAATATTCAAGAAAGTTTCTTGCTGTCCAGCAAAAGAAGCATCTGGTAAATCTTCTGCTGTCGCTGATGAACGAACGGCAACCGCGATATCAGGGTTGCCGTTAGAAAGTTCTGCAAATGCTGTACGAACTTCTTGTTCTAATTCAGAGGTAAGTGGAGTATCCACAATCCATTGGCGGATTTTTGCACCGGTTTCAGCAAGAGCATTCACATCATCCACATTTAGTGCTGCAAGCTCTGCATTAATTTTAGCGTTTAGGCCACTTTGCTCGAGAAATTCACGATATGCTTCAGCTGTAGTTGCAAAGCCACCTGGCACCGATACACCAGCATTGGATAAGTGGCTGATCATTTCGCCCAAGGATGAGTTTTTCCCACCCACGAGTTCAACGTCGTGCTTCCCTAATTTTTCCAGACCAATTACGCGCGCTTCCAAAGTTGTTACTCCACTTTTGCAGTATTAATCACTATCTTGGCATGAGAGTATAGCAAATCATCTAGGTTTTTGATTTTACTAAGCGACAGTCATGTAAGATCGGTTTACTATAAAGATTATATAGCACTAAGACAAATGGTGGAGGAGAATTTTAATGTCAGAAGGTAAACAAATTCAGCGTAGTGTTTTCTTTATCTCGGATGGCACGGCAATTACCGCTGAAACGCTTGGACACTCACTATTAGCGCAGTTTCCAAATGTAAAGTTTGACATTCATATTATCCCTTATATTAGCTCTGAAGAAGCCGCAACCAGTGTGGTTGCAGAGATCAATGCGCGTGCTCTGCAAGACGGTGAAAAACCACTGGTTTTTGATACTTTAGTCGACCCTTATGTGCGGGAAATTATTAATACCGCAAATGCCGTAAATCTTGATGTATTTGAAGGGCTTATTAGCAAGTTGTCGGATGAGTTGCAGGTGTTGCCTACAACTTTAGTCGGTCAAACCCATGCGGTGACTGATACTGCCTCCTATAAAGCCCGTATCGATGCGGTACATTTTGCCTTGGACAATGATGATGGCGCGCGTACGCGTCATTATGATAAAGCCGATCTGATTCTGATTGGGGTGTCGCGTTCGGGTAAAACACCTACCTCTATTTATTTGTCTTTGCAATTTGGTATTCGGGTGGCCAACTATCCACTAACAGAAGAAGATCTGGACGATAATCGCTTGCCAGCGGTACTGCGTCCGCATAAAAACAAGCTGTTTGGTCTGATGATTGATGCAGACCGTCTCGTCGCGATTCGCACTGAACGTAAGGCCAATAGTCGTTATGCCAGCTTTAGCCAGTGCCAGATGGAGCTGCGTGCCATTGAAGGAATCTACATTTCGGAAGGAATCAAGTACCTGAATGTCTCTGAAATGTCGATTGAAGAAATCTCGACACGTGTCTTGCAAATGACGGGTTTAAAACGTCGAATTGGCTAAAAAGCCAAACAGAGCCAAACTTTGATTTGGCTCTGTTTTATAGCTAAAAAATACCAATAAGTGCTTATTTATAGAAATAATATATGATTTTTATAAATTTAAAAAATATCAAGTATCATAATTAAAAATACAAAAGAGCGTTATTTAATCAATTTGTTGAATAAGTACACTATTAATCCTGGGTGTAGAGTTCTAGATTTCATCAATTTTTCATGTTGAGTTGCCAACGTAGCTTATTCTTCTGCTAAATAAGTATGAATAATAATATCGACCTGATGCTGATCTCCATTGATACAGCAAATACTGTTTTCAGTAATTCTTAGGATTGGCCAGGTAATCAGCTGGCAATTTTCCCGCTGTAGCGCGGCATAATAATGATCTGACTTGAGATAGGTGTTAGGAGAAGATGCAAGATTTGGCATTAACTGGCGTCTTAACCACAGATTTTGTACCTGATTTTCCAGAAATCTGAGGGAAAGCAGACTCTTAATCCGGTTGTTAAATAGACGGCGATTTTTTCCAATTAAAGGATGATTAATAATGCGTTGCAGAATGCGGTCTGACCCTGGCAGCACAAAAGCAGGATTAATCTGAAAAACTTTCACCGAACCGGCATGTTGACTAATTTTATCCAGCTGGGTAACGGTAAACTGGTCTGTGCCAATAATTGCAATATCTTTGTTTGAATAATCCAGTTTCATAAGCTCGGAAGAAGCGATATTTATTCCGGTAAACAGCTGGAAATGTTCGGGATGATTTTCAAAAATGCCAGCGTGTAGATCTTGCTTGGTGGCCATTAGACTTCCTTGAATTTATTTAATAATTGATTTTCTTTGTCCTAGATATAAACAAAAACCAGAAGCAGGGTAAAGGAGAAAATTTAACTTAGACAGTCATCTATTTGACAGAAATACAGCGGCTTATTTTTTTCTAAGTCAGGGGAGATAAATATGATTAAAAAGCGGTGGTGTTAAGTAAGAGAGAAGAATGAATAGAAAAAGTTTGGATGAAGGCGTTGAACAGGTTGTTGCTATTTTATTTGAAAGTTATACAACATCTACCCATTGTTGAGAATAGGTAGATGTTGCTTTTATTTATTGCCCGTTTTTAAGCTGCATCAACAGCTCAAAGTTATGCAGACGCTTGTCAGTGTCATAGATGTCACAAGTGAAGATAAACTCATCAACATCATATCTGGCTAAAAGTGATTCCAGCCCAGCTTTCACAGTTTCTTTGGAGCCGACCTGTGCCATGGCAAAGAAATTATCAACTGACATTTTTTCCGCAGGTGACCATAGACCGTCCATAGATTCAATTGGGGCTTTCAGTTTTAAGGTCTGACCACGAATCAGTGACAAAACCCGTTGATAGGCACTGGTCGCCAGATAGTGTGCTTCTTCATCGCTATCTGCCACACAGGTTGGGACACCCATTGAGACATAAGGTCGATCCAAGTATTCGGAAGGCTCGAAGTTTTCACGATAGAGCTGAATCGCCTGACCGAGCATACGCGGGGCAAAATGTGAGGCAAAAGAATAAGGCAGGCCCAGTTTTGCTGCAAGTTGTGCACTGAACAGACTCGATCCGAGTAGCCAGACCGGAACATGCGTGCTTTGACCGGGAGTCGCAACAATACGCTGATTCGGCTCTGGATCTTTAAAATATTGCAAAATTTCCAGAATATCTTGCGGGAACTGATCTTCAGTTTCCTGACGGCCACGGCGCAGGGCACGCATGGTCATCTGGTCAGTTCCAGGAGCACGGCCCAGACCGAGTTCAACACGATCTGGATATAAGGTCGCTAAAGTTCCGAATTGCTCAGCCACCACCAGCGGCGCATGATTCGGGAGCATAATCCCGCCTGAGCCTAAAGTTAAGCTTTTGGTGTTCGCCAGTAAATAGCCTAAAAGAACGGCTGTGGCTGAACTGGCAATGCCATCCATATTGTGATGTTCTGCCAGCCACATTCGGCTATAACCCAGTTGTTCTGCTGCCTGGGCAAGCTCCAGCGCGTGGTTCAGCGCGAATTGAATAGTCTTATCGTCACGAACAGGAACCAGTTCGAGGATAGAGAACCGGGTATCGTTAAGTGTACGCATCGTATTACTCTTAAATAGACATGACTAAAAGCATACGACTTTGCATTGTATTTGTATATCGAAAAAAATCGATATAAGTGTAAACGAAAATAACAGGCAAAAAAATAAGCATCCGAAGATGCTTATTTAAGGAGGGAAGCTTAGAGAGTGCAGCCTTAACGACGACGGTTGTTATAGCGATAGTCATTCGTGCGGTAGTTTTTTGAACTGTAGCGACGGTCATAGCGGTCATCATAACGGCGATCCTCACTGACTTTTTTACCCAGTGCTGAACCACCCGCAGAACCTAGTGCTGCACCGATATAACCGCCATTGGTACCTGCCATATTTCGGCCGACTGCATAACCTGCACCACCACCCAGGGCACCACCGATAATTGCACCATTACGGTCACGCTTGTTTGCTGCAACTGCTGCACCAGCACCACCACCAATTGCCGAACCGATGGTTGCACCGGTTGTACCACCCATTTTATTACCTACTGCCGCACCAACAACACCACCAAGTGCTGAAGCTAAGGCGGTATTGGTTGTATTACCCGCATTGGCTGCTGTCATACCCATGGCTGAGGTTGCTACGACAGCGATCATTAGAGATTTATAGTTCATGAGTACACCTTTTATATATCTAGCTGTATTTGTTGATAAGATCAATTTAATCTAGCAAGCGTCAAACAGCATGAAGGCAATGTTGGCGAATTGTGATTTTTATCTCCTTAATTTATTCATGATTTTGAGTAAATAAATTTATGTATTACATGAATTTGAATCTTATAAGCAGGTCATAAAAAAAGCACCCGAAGGTGCTCTTAATGACGAATATCTGGGGTCTAACGCATTGATCAGTTATAACGGTAATGACGTTTTTTCTTGTAGTGGCGTGATTTGGCTTTTTCTGCAGTTTTGTCTTTGGAAATCTTGTTACCTAATGCAGCACCACCGGCAGCACCCAGGGCTGAACCGATATAACCGCCATTGCTGCCGCCCATGTTTTTACCTACGGTATAACCTGCACCGCCACCCAAAGCACCACCGATTGCAGATTCAGTACGGTTCTTTTTGCTACTTGCCACTGCTGCGCCGCCTGCACCACCTAAGGCTGCGCCAAGTGTAGCGCCAGTATTGCCGCCCATGTTTTTACCTAGGGCTGTACCTGCAACACTACCTAAGGCACTTGCTGCTGCAACACGTGCTGTACTGTCTGCATGTGCATTTACCGCCATCATTGAACCAGCAGCTAAAACTGTACTCATTAAAAGTGCGTTGAGTTTCATGTCATCACTCCGTGTCCATTAACAGGACTGTATTTATTTCGATGTGGAAAATGTAACAAATCATGCCCAGAATAATATGAAGATATTTCTCCATAATTCACTGCTTTATTTGATGAATTGTAAAATCTGCAAGAAATAAGCATAAGATCGATTATAAAAAAGGCAATTCCACTATTTTTAATCTTATTTGTTAACAAATGCTGCCGAGAGAGAATGATAGCGACGTGGACTTACTCAATAATGATGTTCATTAGAAGCCAGAATCGTTAAACTAGGCGCAATTTTTTGATTTCGCTGTGCTAAATCGGTTTTTAGTTGCAGCCTATGTTTTGAGATTTTTTAAAAAATGAAAGAATCGTTACGTTTACGATTAGACCAACTCTCTGACCGCCACGAAGAGCTGACAGCATTATTGGCTGATATAGAAGTAATTTCAGACAATAAACGTTTTCGTCAGCTGTCGCGTGAGCATAATGACCTGACAGAAATCACCAGCGTTTGGAGCAAGTACAGACAGGCTGAAGAAGATATTGAAACAGCTCAGGCCATGTTGTCGGACCCAGACTTTAAGGAAATGGCACAAGAGGAAATCAAAGAAAATAAAGCTTTGATTGAAGCGCTTGAATCAGACCTGAATATTCTGATGATTCCAAAAGATCCAAATGATGCCAACTCTGCTTATCTGGAAATTCGTGCCGGAACCGGCGGCGATGAAGCAGCGATTTTCTCGGGTGATCTGTATCGCATGTATAGTAAATACGCAGAAAATCAAGGCTGGCGTATTGAAATCCTGTCAGAAAATGAAGGTGAACACGGCGGTTATAAAGAAGTGATTTGCCTGATCAATGGTGACGGTGTATATGGTCGCTTAAAGTTTGAGAGTGGTGCGCATCGTGTACAACGTGTGCCGGCAACCGAATCGCAAGGTCGTGTACATACGTCTGCTTGTACCGTTGCGATCTTACCGGAAGTCGATGTCGATACTTCGGTAGAAATCAATTCCTCGGATTTGCGGATTGATACTTACCGTGCCTCAGGTGCTGGTGGTCAGCATATTAACAAAACTGATTCTGCGGTACGTATTACCCATTTACCGACAGGCACGGTAGTGGAGTGTCAGGATGAACGTTCGCAGCACAAAAACAAAGCCAAAGCGATGGCACTTTTGGTGTCTCGTTTAGAAAATGCCAAACGGGCTGCGGCAGATGCTGCAACCTCTGAAATGCGTCGTGATCTGGTTGGTTCAGGGGATCGTTCAGAACGTATTCGTACCTATAATTACCCTCAAGGTCGTATGACTGACCACCGCATTAACCTGACTTTATACAAGCTGGATGCGGTCATGGAAGGTGATTTGACCGAATTGCTGGACAGCCTGCATCGCGAATATCAGGCCGATCAGTTGGCCATGCTTGCACAGCAGAATGGTGGATAATGAATATTTTACAAGCGCTGGCTTTACGCGGCGAAGCCGAGAGTTACGAACGTCAGGAAAATGCCTGGTTGCTGGAACACATCACCAAGATTGATTCATTTGATCTGCTGATGAAAAAGGATCAGGAATTGACGCCTGAGCAGGAACAAGCTTATAAGGATGGTCTGGCACGAATTGCTGCCGGTGAACCTTTGGCTTATGTCACCGGTTCACAACCATTCTGGACTTTGGATCTGAAAGTCAGCAAAGATACGTTGGTGCCGCGTCCTGATACTGAAGTGCTGGTTGAAACCGTGTTAAAGTTAGATTTGCCTGAAGATGCCCGTGTGGTGGATTTGGGTACAGGCACAGGTGCAATTGCCTTATCGCTTGCATCGGAGCGTCCTGAATGGGTGATTGTTGCATCAGATATTTATGCGCCTACGCTTGAAGTAGCCAAATATAATGCAGAACAACATGATATTGAGAATGTAGAATTCGTTCTGGGTTCGTGGTTGAAACCATTTGGCCGTCAGTTCTTTGATGTGATTGCTTCAAATCCGCCGTATATCGATCCGGATGATGCACATATGCAGCATCTGGCGACCGAGCCGCAACGTGCACTGGTTGCGGATAAAAAGGGCTTGGCTGATTTGGAAGACATTATTATTCAGGCCAAAAAGCATTTAACCGTCAATGGCTGGGTGGTGCTTGAGCATGGTTATGATCAGGCTGATGCCGTGCAGCATCTATTTAAGCAGGCCGGTTATAAAAAGGTCCGTACCGTAAAAGATTATGGCGGTAATGATCGGGTGACTTTGGGTCAGTGGCCGCATTAATTTTTAATCCTTCTTTATGAAAAGAGCGACCGATTTGGTCGCTTTTTTTTTGGTTTTTTAAATTCTTAGATTAACATCTGAAATATCCAGTATTTTTAATGACATTCTATTACTATCCTATAAAGAAAAAAGTGATGCCAGAGCATCACTTTTGTTAAATTCTTTAAAAGAATTACATCGGATAGTCTTGCAGGCAGTCATAGACTTCGACTTGATCTAAGCCACCGGTTTCCATTGCCAGACAAAGCGCTACAACTTTCACGGTATCTGCCAAGTATTGTTCATCTTTGAGCGCAATACCTTGTTGCAGGGCGACAATGCGATCTGCCGGAATTTCTAAGGCTGCCGCAGTTTCAGTTGCATCAACACGGTTAAAGAACTGAACCACAACATCTTTAAGCGCTGAGTCAGAGGCACTTAAAATAGCTTGATTAAGCTGTTCAGAGATTTGATCAGCTGAATGAACTAAAGCATTGGCGAAGTTTTGAACAAGATTCTGTTCAAGAACATCAGTCATCTTTAACATGAAAATACCTTCAACTTAGGAGAAAATTTGGGAGTACAGCTAATAGCAAAGTGCTATAAATTGAGTGAAAAGTAAGCTATTTTCAGATGAATTGCAAAGCTTTCTGGATGACTGTGTAGTCCTGCTAACATATGCTGCAGGGCTTGAAATTTATAATCACAGTAAAAATATGAACTTAAGTTTCAATAAAATTTTATTAATATTTTTTAAGTATTATTTTATATAAATTATCTAATATTGTTTTGACGATAAGCTCCCGGACTGACTCCAGTCCATTTCTTAAAGGCACGATGAAAGGCGCTGGATTCCTGAAAGTTGAGCTGGTCACTGATGTCTTGCAAGCTTTGCTCAGTACGCGTCAATAATTCGATTGCGGTATCCCGGCGTATTTCATTTTTTAATTGCTGGTAGCTGACCCCTTCGCTTTTTAAACGCCGTTGCATGGTCGCCTCGGACATATTCATTTTTGAGGCAAGATCATTCAGTTCTAGCCATTCTGACGGTGAAACTTGCAGAAGCTGTCTGCGAATCTGGGTGCTGAGTGCATAAGGATTTTTAAAACGCACCAATAAATTGTGAGGCGTTTGTTGAATAAACTGATACCAGGATTGAGCATCCTGCTTAATCGGCAGTTGCAGATAGCTTGCATCAAACTGCACATAGTTTTCATTGGCCTGATATTCAATCTGTTCACAAAAACGGACTTTATAATCAAAATCATCGAGTGGTGCAGGACATTTTAATTGAATCTGATTCAGCAAAATCCGTTGTCCACTTAACCAGCAGATCAAGGTATGAATCAGCATCAGATAGGTCGCATAACTAAACATGCGTTTTGTAGATTTTAAATCATAAATCACGATATAGGCATAGTGTTCCTCAACGAGAAGCGTGCTTTGCAGATCGTCCAGAATCAAGTTGAGAAATTGCAAAATGTGTTGTAGCGCCCTTTCTAGTGTATCTGCCTGCATAAGCATTTTTGAAAGCAATTTAAAGCTGCCACGGCGCATGGCATGACTGTCCATGCCAAAAAATTCGTCATTCATGCTGTCTGCAAGCACTGTCCATAATTGAGCAAACTGGCTCACCGACACGCGCGCTTTAGGTGCATTGAGTACTTCGGCTGGAATATTGGCTTTTTTTAGAATAGTAGAGATATCAAATTCTAATCGTTTGGCATCGAGCAAGGCTTCCTTGACCAAGTCGATCGAAATAGTCCCTTTGCTATATTCCAGTGCAGTCTTATGCATGTTCAGTGTGACATCCTCATTTTTATTGTCCAAATACCTCAGGCAAGATGCGATATTTGGAAATTGTACAGAATAAAAACTCTGTTTACTCTGCATATTAAGTCGTATCTCAAATGGAAAATTATCAGGGAAGAAATATGAAAATTCAGGGAAAAGTCGTTGTGATTACCGGGGGAGCATCGGGTTTGGGTGCAGCGACAGCCACGCATCTGGTTGCACACGGTGCCAAAGTGATTCTGGTCGATATGAATCAAGAGCAGGGTGAGGCATTACAGCAACAACTGGGTGAGCAGGCTGAATTTGTACAGCTAGATGTCACCGATGAGCAGGCCGTAGAAACGTTCTTTGCACATGTCGAAAATGCGTATGCTCAACTGAATGGTTTGATCAACTGCGCAGGTATTGCACCTTCTGCCAAAGTGCTGGGGCGTAACGGTATTCATGAATTGGCGATGTTCCAAAAAGTGCTGAATATTAACGTGAATGGCACATTTAATATGCTACGTCATGCAGCGGCGTTAATTGCAAAATATGAACTGCAATCTGGTGAAGAAGAGCGTGGCGTGATTGTAAATACCGCTTCGGTCGCCGCTTATGATGGTCAAATTGGCCAGACCGCTTATGCTGCTTCCAAAGGTGCAGTGGTGGCGATGACTTTACCTTTGGCTCGTGAACTGGCACGTGAAGCCATTCGAGTGATGACCATCGCCCCGGGCATTATGGAAACCCCGATGCTAAAAGGTATGCCGCAAAATGTTCAGGATGCTTTGGGACAAATGGTGCCATTTCCATCACGTTTGGCTAAACCTCAGGAATTTGCCCAGCTGGTGGGGCATATTTTTGAAAATAGCTATTTAAATGGTGAAGTGATTCGTCTGGATGGCGCGATTCGCATGCAGCCTAAATAAGTCTTCGATTTATATAGGACATGATGATTTGCACAGCTGCCAGTTTCTCATTGAATTTAAATGACTTTGTTTAAGCATGCATTTTCTTTTGAAGGATCAAAAGAAACAAAAATCCTTTGCGAAACTGAAGATACATCCCTGTATCTCAGTTTCGCAGGCGACATCCATGCCGCCTTAACTGACATTCCAACGATCTCAATAGTAAAAAGCTTGAAGTAAATAAAATAGATATAGAAAGGGAAGTTCAATGATTTTAAATGATGAACAAAAAATGATTCAGGACATGATGCGCAATTATTCGCAGCAGAAACTGAAACCAACAGCGGCCTTACGCGATAAAACAGCACAATTTCCTGCACAAGAACTCAAAGAACTGGGTGAGCTTGGCGCACTGGGTATGACCGTTGCTGAAGAATGGGGCGGTGCAGGTCTGGATTATGTTTCTCTGGTTTTGGCACTTGAGGAAATTGCCGCAGGAGATGGGGCAATTTCGACTATTATTAGTGTGCAGAATTCTTTGCCTTGTGGGATTACCCAGCGTTATGGCACCGAAGCACAGAAACAGCAGTATTTAACTAAACTGGCCACCGGTGAATGGCTGGGTTGTTTCTGCTTGACAGAACCTCAGGCCGGTTCAGATGCCAGTTCTTTAGAATGTAGGGCCGAACGTGATGGCGATGAATGGGTACTTAATGGCACCAAGCAGTTTATTACCACGGGCAAACATGCACAGATCGCATTAGTCTTTGCTGTGACAGATAAATTGGCAGGGAAAAAAGGCATTTCATGTTTTCTGGTACCGACCGATGCACCGGGTTATATCGTGTCACGCCTAGAGGAGAAAATGGGTCAGCATTGTTCCGATACCGCGACGATTGTTCTGGATAACTGCCGGATTCCGGTGGAAAACCTGCTGGGTCAGGAAGGTGAAGGCTACAAAATTGCCTTGTCCAATCTTGAATCTGGTCGTATTGGTATTGCAGCACAATCAGTCGGGATGGCTCGGGCTGCGCTGGATGCAGCGGTGGAATATGCCAATGAACGTAAAGCCTTTGGTGTAGAAATTGTGCAGCATCAGGCAGTGGCATTCAGACTGGCAGATATGGCCACACAAATTGAAGCGGCACGTCAGCTGACCTTGCATGCGGCAACTTTAAAAGATGCTGGTTTAGCCTGCTTAAAAGAAGCCTCAATGGCAAAACTGTTTGCATCAACCATTGCAGAACGGGTCTGTTCCGATGCGATTCAGATTCATGGTGGCTACGGTTATGTCTCTGATTTTCCAGTAGAGCGTATTTACCGTGATGTGCGCGTGAGCCAAATTTATGAAGGTGCATCGGATATTCAACGTTTGGTGATTGCGCGTGAAGTCTGTCAACGTTGATTTTGATTAAAAAATAGATTTTGGTCGATATTCAAATCTGGCATTTCGGTTGATGGATATGGAAATTGCCAGGATCAAGCAACCCTGATTAGCTAAAGACAGACAGTACGCAGAAGATAAATAAAGCAGCATGATTCATGTCTTAGTCATCAGGCATGAATTAGATGTGAAGAAACTATGCTGATGGAATCAGCAGGAACAACAACGATAAGTGGACACACTCAGGCAAGGTCGCCTGAAAAATACAACAGGATAGAGGTTGTCGTCATGAAGACACTAGAACAAGCATATGTTGATTTCAATTTTGAAAATATGGTTCAGGAACATCTGGCTGGAAATGCAGAGTCCATCAATGCCTATACTGAATGTTGTGGACGTTACCTTGGCCAAAACCGAACCGCACTGATCTGGGAAGGCAAAAATGGTCAAACAGAGCAGTGGACATTTGAACAATTGGCAACTGCTTCAGGACAGCTGGCCAATTATATGCATTCTCTGGGTTTAAAAGCAGGAGATTGTATAGCTGGACTACTGCCAAGAACACCTGCACTCTTAATTACTATTTTGGCCACTTGGCGGATTGGTGCTATCTATCAGCCTTTGTTCACTGCCTTTGAAAGTAAAGCAATTGAGCATCGTATGAGTACAGCCGCTACTCAACTGATTGTCACCGATCAAGAGCAGCGCCTGAAACTGCATGATCTGAATATTCCAAATATTCTGACCGTACATCACGCAGTGGCAGATCATTATCCGGATGCTGACTTTTGGACCGAGTTAAAGCAGCAGTCAGAAGAGTTTGAGCCAGTGAGTGGCCAATTTAATGATATTTTTCTGATGATGTTTACTTCAGGCACCACAGGCTTGGCAAAATCGGTTCCTGTACCTTTAAAAGCGTTGTTGGCCTTTAAAGGCTATATGCTGCACGCCGTAGATCTGCGAGAAGAAGATTCCTTCTGGAATCTGGCCGACCCAGGTTGGGCCTATGGACTATATTATGGCATTGCGGGCCCGCTCAGTTTAGGTCATAGCATCATTATGGATGAACGTGGATTTAGCGTCGATAATGCTGTACATATCATTGAGAAATATAAAGTCAGTAACCTGACTGGCTCGCCAACTGCATTCCGGATGTTCTTTGGCTTTAAAGAAAAATTTGATGCAGACATCAGTTCGCATTTGCGTGTGGTCAGTAGTGCAGGTGAACCGCTTACGCCTGAAGTGATCCAGTGGTTCAATCATGATTTAAATGTGAATATTTATGATCAATATGGACAGACTGAACTCGGTATGGTGATCGCCAATCATCATGGCTTGGAGCATCATAAAAAAGTGGGTTCAGCTGGATTTGCGATTCCGGGGCATCGCTTTGCGGTATTGAACCCAGAACATCAGGAAGTCGAAAAAGGCGGGATTGGAATCTTGGCAATTGACTGTTCGGCTTCACCCTTGATGTGGTTTAAAGGCTATGCCGGTCATAATCGAAAGTCTTTTGTCGGGCAGTATTATTTAACCGGCGACACTGTAAAACTGAATGAATATGGCGGTATTGATTTTATTGGACGTGCGGACGATGTCATTACAACCTCAGGCTATCGGGTGGGGCCTTTTGATGTGGAAAGTACCTTGCTGGAATGTGAAGAAGTGCTTGAATCTGCAGTCGTCGGTAAACCAGATCCAGAACGGACAGAAATTGTGAAAGCCTTTGTGGTGCTTAAATCGGCTTATCCAGCTACTGAGGATTTAATGTTAAAACTGCAAAGTTATGTACGTTCAAGATTGTCCAAACATGCCTATCCGAAAGAAATTGAGTTTGTGACATCTTTGCCTAAAACATCGAGTGGCAAGATTCAGCGTAATTTACTCAAACAGCAGGAAGTTGCCAAACTTCAAGAGATGAAGCGAGTCAGTTAATTTTTCAAATTAATTTTTTGATTGAATGCTCAAAGGCTACCATGGCAGCCTTTGGTATTTGAGGAATAATCATTTTCTAGTTAAATTTTAGTCAGATATTAAGCTGATTTTCTCAAGCTTATATTTTTAAGAGAGCAGATTAAGGCAAGCAAAAGTTATAATTTTTTATGTCATTACAGTAAAATTACATTAGTATTTAAAATTAAATATATCAAAAATTTAGCCTCTTAATATAAAGAGGCTAAATCTCGTTACTCACCAGATATTGCCTTGTAAATTCACTTTTTGATGCTCTGCATGCGGTTCGCCCGCTTCACCGGTAACGCCGCCTTTTAAGGCTTTAAAAAGCTGGGTGACTTTGTTGTCTGTTACATTCCAATATTCTGCGCTGACTGCTTCAGCAATCAATACCCGTACAGTCGGATCATCCTTGCCTTCAAACCAGTTTTCAGCCCAGGGATTCCATAATTGCTCAATCAAGATGCGGTCAGTACTGATCTGAGCATGTGCACTAATCGACACATAAATACCATCTGATGGTTTTGCAAAAGACAGACCAATCTGACCACGGCCTGTTTCTGCTGCTTTGACCAGATCATTGGTATTACGCAGGATGAAATATAAGTTTTGACGTTCATTCATCTGCTCGGAGTTCAGCATGGTCATCGGCTGGGAGTGGATTTCATGTGTGTCGGTTAAATGGCTGATCATGGTATAACGAACATCCTTGATCAATTCCCATAATTTTTCACGATTATCATGTTGAGTATTGTTATGCTCGGTCATGTATGTTCTCCATACGATTTTATGCAAGCTGAAAAAATTGCTTGGTATTTTCAGATTAATCATATTTAGAGACAGATGCCTTAGGTCTCACTGAACTCATACATTTTCATACTCAAATACAGGCAGAGACTACAGAATTGCTAAACAAGACAGCTCGATTTACAGGGGAATTCAATAGCAAAGATTTTAAAAACTTCAGGTCTGACACCTTTTATAAATGAGAAAGAGCTGTTTGCCGGAACCGTTTAATTGAGGTGATTCAACAAATCTTGCCAAGCCATAGCGGCTGCAGCTTGATACCGAGCGTTTAGCTGATATGCTATTTGGCTCAACGATTGCCGAACCATTTATTGATATGCTGTAAATTGACTGTGAGATTGATCTTCCAGAGATTTATCAGCCTTTAGAAACTTCAGTAAGGCTAATTTTTGCGATCATTGTTAAAAATTTTCGAAACAAGGAAAGACGTTGTCTACATTTAACATGGATGCCATCTCCCCAGAATTTGAACTCACTGATGCTGAACTACATCTGTATAGCCGTCAGATTCTTCTGGATGGCTGGGATATTGACGCTCAAGAAAGGTTAAAATTTTCTAATGTCTGCATTATTGGTTGTGGCGGGATAGGCTGTACACTGGCAGAACTTCTGGCACGCGCAGGCGTGGGGAAAATTACCCTGATCGATCCGGATACCATCGAGATGAGTAATTTGCAGCGACAACTGGCATTTATGCCGCAGGATATTGGATTTTATAAGGCAGAAACTCTCGCCAAAAGGCTGGGCCAGATTAACCCGAACGTACAGGTTGAATATGTGAATCAGGCCTTAACGGCTGAGAATGCAGCGCACCTGATCGAACATCAGGATCTGGTATTGGATGGCTGCGACCAGTTTGCCACACGTTATCTGGTCAACCAGATTTGCATTGAACAGAATGTGCCCTTGTTGAGTGCCTCGGCAATTGGCTTGCAAGGCCAGTTGTTTATGGTCGAAGGGGATTCGGCCTGTTATGCCTGTCTGTTTCCACCCGAAAACCAGGCTGATGAAAGTCTACGCTGTGCAAACTCCGGTGTACTGGCCACCACACCGAATGTGATGGCCAGCTTGCAAGCCCATCATGCCTTGTTATATCTGGGTTTGGGATTGATGCCACTCAGACAAAAACTGCTGTTATGGGATGGATTGAGTTTTAAGCAGCGGATTCTCGCTTTCGAAAAAGATACAGATTGTCCGATCTGTCAGGCAAGATAAGCCTGCAAATTAATATTTTTTTGCTACACTGCATGTAATTAATTTTTCCTAAGACATTATGAAAAACAATATCTGGTTAGATGGAATACGTTCAGTTGCCCGCATGGGAGAAACAGCGGTCGTTGCGGCAAAGGCGGGCTTTAAATATGCTACTGAAAAGCCAAGCAATGCCAAACTCATGCGGGAGACTTTTGAATCTCTGGGTTCAACTTATATCAAGCTGGGGCAGTTTATTGCCAGTACGCCGTCTCTATTTCCGCGTGAATATGTAGAAGAATTTCAGGGCTGTCTGGATCAGACTCCACGCTTGCCGTTCAGTTATATCCAGCAAGTGTTGGCCTCTGAATTTGAAGGGCGTAATCTGGATGAGATCTTTGCCTCGATTGATGAAACGCCATTGGCCTCTGCGTCTATTGCACAGGTGCATGCGGCCAAGCTGGTGTCTGGCGAAGATGTCGTGATTAAGGTACAAAAACCGGGTGTGGAAACCATTTTATACACCGATTTAAATGTACTGCACTGGGCGACCAAAGTGCTGGAAAAAGCCGTGCCCAAAGTCAAATTCGCTTCGCTGGCCGATATTGTTGATGAAATCAAAACCCGGATGGTACGTGAAGTTGATTTTATTGAAGAAGCGCAGAATCTGGATGATTTTGTCAATTATCTGAATATCACCAATAATAAAGCAGCGACTGCACCGAAAGTTTATCATCAGTATTCGACCCGTCGTGTGCTGACCATGCAGCGCTTGTATGGTGTGCCATTGACCGATTTTGAAGTGGTGAAAAAGGTATCTAAAGATCCGTCTCAAGTGCTCATTACCGCAATGAACACCTGGTTTGGCAGCCTGATGATGTGTAACAGTTTTCATGCCGATCTGCATGCAGGCAACCTGATGCTGCTCGAAGATGGCCGTGTCGGTTTTATCGATTTTGGCATTGTTGGCCAGCTCAAACCTGAGGTATGGACGGCATGTATGGCATTTATGGATTCATTGCAACATACCAATTATGAGTTGATGGCACAGAATATGCTGAAAATGGGTATGACTGCTGTGCAGATTGATACCAAAGTTCTGGCAGCGGATCTTGAGCGTTTATTCAGTGGCGTATTGATGGCAGACCCTCAGGAGCTGTTAACATCAAATCCGGCTGATCTGAACGATATCATGATGGATATGGTGGCTGTGGGTGAACGTCACGGCATCCGCTTCCCGCGCGACTTTGCTTTGCTGTTTAAGCAAATGCTGTATTTCGACCGTTTTATGCGAATTTTGGCACCATATACCGATATCTATGCCGATCAGCGTTTGCAAATGATTCAGGACATTGATCCGAATTTACTGTTAAAGCATTAATTTAATCCCTCCCGACCTCCCTTCCTTGCGCAAATTTTAAAGCAGCGCTTTAAAATAGCTCAGGGAGGAGTGTTTCACTGCTTGATAAAGTATAAGCGATAAAAGTTCCTCTTTATAAAAGAGGGATTTAGGGAGATTAGTTGTAAATATCATATTCTCGAGCAATCCAATGGACGCCATTATTATTGAAGGTTTAAAGGTTGAAACAGTCGTGGGCTGCTTTAACTGGGAGCGTCAAATTATTCAGCCTTTAATGCTGGATTTGACCATTCAAACCGATTTAGAACAGGCATCAAATTCAGATGCTCTTGCAGATACGCTGAATTATGCAGAAATTTGTGAGATTTCAGCCAAGGTCATTCAAGAAGCTCAGCCTGAATTGATTGAACATGCAGCAAAGTTAGTGCTGAATGCACTTTTTACTACCTTTACAGCAATTGAATCGATTAATATTACGATCCGTAAGCCTGCCATTATCGCGCAAGCCAATTCTGTAGGGATACGTCTTGAACGCCACCGAAACGATTTTCGCTCTAGCATTAGCGAGTAATTGTCATCCTCAGCAACATTTTCAAGCTGCACAGCAAGGTATTTCTGAATGGGGAGAAGTCCAGTTCTCTCCCATTTATAGGATTCCTTGCCGGGATGGCATTGGAGCTGACTACTGGAATACGGCATGTCTATTAAAAAGTTCGGTGTCGAGTGCAGAAATTATTGAGCTGCTCAAACAGCTGGAACAGGCATCAGGGCGGACACGTCCATCGCATCAAATTACCCTGGATGTAGATCTGATTGCCTGGGGATCAGATCTTCGAGATATGCAGTTTAATGAAAAAAAATTGCCCCTGGCTTTGGATGTAAAAGTTCCCATGTTTGATATCTGGCAAGACCCTGTATTCGAGCATGAGTTACATTGTTTCCCAAGAGTTGAACAGCTGATTTAAATCAAATCACCTAATTTTTTGCTGATGTAATTTATGCAATACGAATATTTAAAAGCCTGATCAAGCAAGATCAGGCTTTTTTTATGATGCAGTTTTTTGTTTTTATATGAAAAGAAAAATTCAGATAAGATGGCTCAGGTGGAGTTTAGGAATCATTTAAACATGAAAATATGAGAAATCTTGGCTTATGTTATTTTAATTTTTGGGATCCTTTATGTGATCCAATGAGGATTTCATGGTTTTCCGACAAGGAATTCATATGTGATTGATTTGAAGCTCTGGAATTTATTCTAAGATCAGTAAAAACCCTCAAAGCAGTAAAAATGCATCATCGCGCTTTTACTTTTTCTTGTTATAAAAAATAATCAGCAATACGATAATGATCACCAAGATGGCAAGAATGATCGTAGTTTCCATAACAATACCTCTCAGACATAGATCTTAAGGTTTAAGCGTCTAAATTAAAACTGAACGTAAATTAAAATAAACTCAAGTTTTGTTAGAGCCGTTAGTTTTTCGAAAAAACATTTTTCAGTGATGTTAATAGAAGAACCGCTCAATCCTATTCTGTATTTAACTAAAAAATAAACCCATATTTAGGCAACAGACACATTAAATAATGATCCGATCCACGCACTGAATAACATGGCGATAATTCCCCACAGCATCACCCGAACTGCACCTCTCCAGACGCTCACTCCACCGGCATAGCTCGCCAGTGCACCCATCATCCCCAAACTTAAAACGCCAATCAGCATGACGCCTTTATCCAGATAGTGTTCCGGTAGAATCATGATTGAAATTAAAGGAAATAATGAACCTACCGTAAATGCCATAGCCGAAGAAAATGCAGCGAGAAAGGGCTGAGCCGAGGTATGTGCTGAAATACCAATTTCATCCCGGGCATGGGCATCCAAGGCATTATGGTCGGTCAACTGTTCAGCGACCTGTTGTGCCAAAGCGGGTTCCAGACCTCGTTGTATATAAATCGTTTTGAGCTCATTTAATTCATGGGTGGGATGGCGTTGCAGTTCGCGCTCTTCCATGAGTAGATCATTGGTTTCAATATCTTGCTGGGATTTTACTGAAATATATTCACCAGCTGCCATTGATGCGGCGCCAGAAATCAATCCGGCAACACAGGTTACCAATAAAATTTCAGTGGATGCTCCACTGGCTGCGATACCCACCACCAGACTGGTGACCGAAATAATCCCGTCATTTGCCCCCAGTACAGCTGCACGAAGCCAGCCCGCACGTTCGATATAATGTTTTTCAAGATGGTATGAATGGCGCACAATGAAGCCCTTTTTTATTATCATTATGATTATAGTAAATTTAAGTCATGTATAGATAGTAGGATTGAATCGATCTGAAAATTACCTTGAATGATCAGATCATAGTGCGCTTGGTTAAGTATTTTATCAATCCAAAATAAAACCGAGGTGAAATTCATTTATTCAAAAGACCAGACGGACTTGATATATAATTGATATCCAAGGGATCAAATTTATTTAATAAAAACAATTATATAAAAATTATAGCTGAGTGAGCTGGTTTAAAAAGAGAATTATCATGAAAGAAAAAAATGAGAGCCATAAATGTTTGGTGTGCGGCAAGCACTTTCTTCTGAAAGATCTTACTCCGATGGGAACGGTCAGAAAAGTCATTACTGAAGAGATTGGCAAGGATATTCCAGTCTGGACGCCGCAAGATTATATTTGTCAGACAGATCTAACCCGCTATCGCATGCAGTATGTACATTCATTATTAAGTTTGGAAAAGGGTGAGGTCACAGATCTTGAGGTCGAAGTGATTCATAGCATGCATCAGCATGAACTGATCACCAAAAATGTGGAAACGGAATTAGAGCAAAAGTGGACCTTGGGTGAAAGGCTGGCCGATAAAGTTGCAACTTTTGGTGGAAGCTGGGTCTTTCTGATCTGTTTTGCAATTTTTCTAGGTCTATGGATTACGATAAATACTGTGGTGATGGTGACTCAGCCTGCAGACCCTTATCCATTTATTCTATTGAATTTAATCCTTTCCTGTCTTGCGGCGATTCAGGCACCTATTATTATGATGAGCCAGAACAGACAGGAAGCAAAAGACCGCTTACGTTCGCAAAATGATTATCAGATCAACTTAAAAGCTGAACTGGAAATTCAGCATTTACATGAAAAATTAGATCATCTGCTGCTGCATCAATGGGAACGGTTGGTGCAAATCCAGGAAATCCAGTTAGACCTACTTTCTGAAATGAGCAAAAAAGATTAAAAGGATGCTGTGGAGAATCTCTATCATTTTATAGAGCTTATAAGTAATAAGATCGCCAGATGCCTTGAGTTTATTATCTCGCTCAAGATTTGAAGCGTAATAAAAAGCCCACCAATGAGTGGGCTAAAATTGAACTAGTTTCATTTAAATAAAATAGCTGGTTTTGGTCATCAACTTGGAAATGGCCGTCATGGTCATTTTGACCGGAACAGGCAGGTCTACACCGCCAGCGTTTAACGCTGTATCCCGATGATGCAGTTCATCTTCGTTCATCTGTTCCAGAATACGGCGAGAACGTTCATCCTGCGGCGGCAACTGACTGATATGATGCTGCAAATGCATGCTCACCTGACGTTCAGTTTCTGCGACAAAACCCAGACTGTATTTATCACCGGCAATTCCGGCCAGCGCGCCCATACCAAAGGACAGGCCGTACCAGACCGGATTGAGCAGACTGGTATGGCTATCCAGTTCTTTCAAGCGGTCTTCACACCAGGCCAGATGATCCTGCTCCTCAATCGCTGCCTGTTCCATTTCACGACGAACATTCGGAAGTTTTGCCGTCATGGCCTGACCATGATAGAGCGCCTGTGCACACACTTCACCACTATGATTGACCCGCATCAAACCTGCCACATGACGGGCATCGCTCACCGTCAATTGTGTTTCTACCGGTTGGGCTGGATTTTCACGTTGTGCCGATGTCGTGCCCGGGACGAGACTGCGTAATGCCTGATCAAAAGAATGAATCAGCTTGTCGACACCTGTATATTGACGCATGAATTAATCCTCCAAGGGTGTTTTCGCGGTTTTGATCATGGGTTTGAGTCGGAAAAGCAGCCATAGGGTAAACAGGCCGCTCAACACTGCGGTAATACAAAAAAGTACTTTAAGATCAAGCTCTAAAATACTTAAAATAATAATCGAAAATATAGCAGAAGATACCATGAAAACGGCATTCAGAATGTTATTTGCTGCAACCACACGCGCACGATGTGAGCGGGGAGAATGCGCCTGCATCATGGCATAAAGCGGTACGATATAAAAACCGCCACTAATCCCGAGTAAGGTCACTGCCAGCATCACATGGTAATAACTCCAGCCTTGCTGAAACACATCAGCCAGACCGATTAATTCACCGGTACGTGCTGGAACAAAGGCCAGACTCGCGGCCAGATATAGGGCAAAGATCACCAGACCGATTGCGCCAAATGGCACCATCTTGATATTGACCTGGCTGCCACCGATTTTGCGGCATAAATATGAACCTAGCCCGATTCCGACAGAAAAGAAAGTTAAGAGCAGGCTGGCAACATTTTCAGAGGCATGCAGATTTTGCAAGGTCAGTTGAGGGATTTGAGTCAGATAGGTTGCGCCGTAAAACCAGTACCATGAGTTACCCAATAAAATGGTAAAGACTAATGGCAAACCCTGAGCATATTTTAATGTTTGCAAGCTGGTACGGAAAAAATTCCAGTCAATTTGCAGTTCTGGTGCAGGGATATTTTGTTTGAGAATATAACGACTCGATCCATAACCAATCAGGGCGATCACAACGACTGTTAAACTGATCCAGATCAGGTTGCCAGAAGATGCAGCAATGACCGCCCCACCCAGAATCATACCGAATAAAATCGCCAGCGATGTTCCGGACTGAAACAGGGCATTGCCAGACATCAGCTCATTGGGTTTTAGCACTTCCGGTAAAATGGCATATTTGATCGGGCCAAAGAAGGTGGACTGGGTTCCCATCAGGAACAAGGCAAATAACAGAATCCAGAGGTTGCCAAGCAGGAAACCCACGGTTCCCAATAACATAATCACAATTTCCAGAATCTTTAAATAGCGAATCAGTTGTGAACGTTCGTATTTATCGGCAATTTGTCCGGCGGTGGCTGAAAAAATAAAATAAGGCAGGATAAACAGCAAAGCAGCCAGATTATTCAAGGTGCTGATGCTGGCCGATTGCTGCTGAATCCAGCCGTAGGTGATGACCAGGAGTAACGCTTGTTTAAATACATTATCGTTTAATGCACCAAAAAACTGCGTCAGAAACATCGGTAAAAAGCGCCGAGAAGCTAACAAATGTTCATTTTTGTTCATATAGAGCGTGCTACATTAAGTTTTATTAAGAAATGTCAGTTATGCGTAAACATTGAGAAAAATCATGTAAGATACTTTCAGCCATGTAAAGGTAAAAACCAATTAATTAAGCTCTTTAGCTTATATTTTTCGGTCAAATAATCAATTAAAGAATGTATTCGTTTCGAGTTTGCCATGCCTGCAAAGAAAAAATTTAAAAAAACGATGCTTCATCGCAGTATGGGGTCGCTTATACCACTTCAGAGTGGGGCACAGCTGTGTATGAGCATTTTTTTTATGATGTTATCCCATCAGAGCATGGCACAAACAGAACAGCCTGAAACACCTGTGGCCATTTCTCAGGCAGAAATGGTAGATGAACTGTCCAAAGAAGCGATGCGACAGGGACTGGTCACATCTGAAAATGAAGCCACCGAAAAAATTGAAGAAGCGATACAGCCGGAAGCATCTGTCGACAGCATGTTGATGCTGGAGCAACAGCAAAATGCAGGCTCCGGTCTGGACGTATTTACACCGATCCAGTTCGATGATCTGGAAGATTTGCCAGTACAGACTATTGATCAGAACATGGCCAATGAAATTTATCAGGTAGCCGAGCAAGCCAAACAGGAAGCACAAAACTACCGCAATACTCAGACCAGCGAAACGGTGGTGGCCGATATCAGCCAGCAAGAACTGCTGGAAATCAATCAGGCGCCGGTTAATGTCGATCAGTTGATGCAATCGATTCAGGCAGACAGCCAGATTATTGTACAAAATAATGAAGCCGGCATGACTTTGCCAGAAGTAACGGGGCCACTTGTTGCTGAAGATGAGAAACGTCCCAATATTTTTAAACGACTATTTTATAAAATCCGTCCGCCACGTCAGATCATGACCGCGAGAGTTCCGCGAATTAGTGCGGATGTGGTGATTATGAACGGCGAAGGTATTGCGCAAAGCAATGGTATGCTGAATCGTAGAGCTGAGCCTGAAGGCTATCTGAATTTAAGAAATAATGTCAAAGCCAAACTGTCCAGTTTTACCCAGGAGTCTTTTGGCGACTTTAATTCCGCTTTGCCACAACTGCGAACCTTGTCCCGACAGGCGGCACAGGCAGTCGGTTATTACAATGCCCAGTTCAGGTTTGAAAAAATCTCTGATAGTCGCGTTCGGGTTTTTGTCACCCCGAATGAACCTGTGCTGATCACCACGCAAAATCTGGAATTTAGCGGAGCGGGTGCGGAACAGCCGCAATTCCAGGTCATCAGTCTTTTGCCGGAGCAGGAAGAGGGCGATATTTTCAATCACGGCAATTATGAACAGACCAAACAACGGATTAATACTGCCGCCAATAACAACGGTTATTTTGATTCATACTGGCGCTTGCATGATGTCAAGATTGCACAGCCACAAAATACGGCCGATGTAAATCTACGTTTCGAGACAGGCGAGCGTTACAAGCTGGGCAATGTCGAGTTTAGAATGAGTGATCCTGAAAAGGAATTTCCGCTGGATCGTGATGTACTCGAAAGTCTGGTCACCTGGAAAGATGGTGCAGACTATACCTTCTGGCGAGTGAATAGCCTGGCCAATAACCTGACCAACTCGCGCTATTTTAACTATACCCTGGTGGACGCAATTCGCCCTGATGCGGTTGACAGGGAGCTGGAGCTGGCACCGGATATTCAAAGCCTGATAGAAGAACAGAAACTTTCTGAAGATCAGGCGACTGCGACACAGCCTGATCGCTCAGTGGCATCTGCTAAAGAAGTCACTCAAAATGTCGTCGATGAAGACCAGTTTGCCGGTAGCCGCGATCAGGAAAATCCAAATTTAAGAAGCTTGCGGGTCGAGCAGCAGACCAAAGAAAATGAGCAGGAGCGTTTAAAGGCACAAGCGCGGGAAGAGAAGAAAGTTCCAGTGATTGTGACTTTAAATGCAGACCGTTTAAACAGTGCTGAACTGGGTCTGGGTTATGGAACAGATACCGATATCCGCCTACGTGGTCAGTACCGCCGCGCCATTGTAAATAAGCGCGGACATTCTTTTGATGCCAACCTCGAGTTGTCCGGTATCCGGCAGTCCATCGATGGTCGTTATAACATTCCTTATCACCATCCGCTGAATGATTATGTCAGTATTGTCGGTGGTTATGAGCGCGAAGAACGTGATGGCGTGGCTCAAGGTGAAGGTCTGCAAATTGAATCGGCAGTGCTGGGTGTAGACCGGATTATTAAAAACCCGCTGGGTAACTGGCAGCGTACTTTTGGAGCGCGTTACCGTCTGGATCGCTTGAAGCAGAATGGTTCTGTTGATTTTAACCAGATTCCGGAAGCGTTTCGCTTTAATACCGAAGATGAACAGCAGTCGTTACTGGTCGGTTATGAAGTTTCACGTACCGATACCGATCGTCGGGTCAATCCTACCAAGGGTTTCAAGCAGACCTACAAAGTCGAGCTGGGTAGTGAGGCGTTATTGTCTGATGCAGATATGGCGATTGTAAATGCAGGCTGGCGTTTTATCTATTCATTGGGTGAAAATGCAGATCATCAGTTTGTTGGACGTGCCGATGCCGGTTATATCTTCACTGAAGATTTTGCCAAAGTGCCGTATAACCTGAGATATTTCACCGGTGGTGACCAGAGCATTCGTGGTTTTGATTACAAGAGTCTTTCTCCGGAAATTGAAGGCTTTAAAGTCGGTGGTCAGGCCTTAGGGGTTGCTTCCTTAGAGTATAACTATCAGTTTAGGGAAGGCTGGCGTGCTGCGGTTTTTGCAGATGCCGGAAATGCTTATAATAAAGAGTTCAGTAATCCGACCGAATATGGTGCGGGTGTGGGGATACGTTGGGCCTCACCGATTGGACCGATTCGTATCGATGTGGCGACTGGATTGTCTGATGACAATCACCCAATTCGTCTGCATTTCTTTATTGGTTCGCAGTTATAAAACATCATTTTTTAAAAATAGTTATTTGGGTACATCATGGTCGAGAACCAACCACAGCCAGAACAACAACCACAAGATAGCGTTGTGCCGAAAAAGCGCCGTATATTGAGAAGTATCCTGTTGTCGGTACTTTTCTCACTCATTTTCCTGCTCTCTGTGCTGGCGCTGCTGTTTTCGACCAATCAGGGCAGTAAGTTCCTGCTAGATCAGGTATTACAACGCCAGCAAATTATTCATTATGAATATGAAGGCGGAAATTTATGGCGTGGAATTATTCTTAAAAATGTGCTGGTCAGCCTGAAACCGGTCGATGTCAAAATTGATCGTGCTGATGTAAAACTGGGCTGGCGGGCGATCATCAAAAAAGAAATTCATCTGAATGAAGCAGATGTCCGTAACCTGCAAATTATTAATAAAACTCCGTCTAGCAGCGAACCTTTCAAGTTCAATGCCATCCGTTTGCCTTTTGTGCTGCGCGTCGATCATCTGCTGCTTGATCATCTGGTGATTAAAACCCAAACCACGGCAGTTGATTTTTATAATATCGAATTAAATGATGCGCTCTGGTCTGGTACCGAATTAAACTTTGAAGATTCCCGCATGGATATGGGTTATCTCTCGGTGCGTGAAGCGACGGGTAAAATGCAGTTTGAAGGCAAATATCCACTGGATGCCCGCGCAATCGTCAATCTGCCTTCTTTAAGAGACAGCTTGAATATTCATGATATTCAGGTTCGGGCGCGTGGCACGCTGGATACGATTCAGGCAGGCGTAGCGACCAATACACCCGATTTATTAACCGGTTGGGCCATCGTACATCCAATGCGGCCCCAGGTGCCGATGCGTGGCGAGTTAAAATTTAAGGATTATAACTGGCCGATTCTGACTGAGCAGAAACTGTTTACGAAAGACGGGATTGCCGAGTTCAATGGAGATATCGATCGTCTGGACTTGAACGTCCGTACCGACCTGATCGGTGAAAATATTCCACAAGGCCAGTATAACGCGGTGATGTATACCGATCTGGTCAATCAGCTCAATATTACCGATCTGAATGGCCAGCTGATGAAAGGTGCGGTTAGCCTTGCCGGGACAGTGGGCTGGAACGAACAGGTAAGCTGGGATCTGAACGGACGATTAAACGGAATTGATCCTAAGCATGAACGTATCCCGCAAGTCGTACAAGACTTTTTACCACCTAGCCTGGATGGCAATATTGCCTCAAAAGGCAATCTGGAAAATGGCCTGCATCTGACGGCGCTGGTAGATTTTGACCGTTATGAAACTTGGAATATCAAACTGGATCAGAATCCGGTTAAAGACAATAAAGCACAACCGATTCTTCTGGATGTTGCCTGGCAAAATATCGACCGCGCCGTACCCTATGTCGGCTGGCTCAGCAGTCAGTCTGGCGATGTGAAACTGGCACTGGTCGAAGGCCAGCAGAATATTCATGTGGCAACCAAAGTCGAACAGCACGAACAAGGTCTTCTGCCAGCAGGCATGTATCAGGCCAAACTGGATCTGAAAAATAATATTCTAAATGTGCCGAGCTTCAATTATAGCGCCAATGCACAGGCAGGTAGCTTAAGCGGTCATGCGCGAATTGAACTGCCACAAGAAAAACGCCAGTTGAAATGGACTGCATTATTAAACGCCAAGGACTTAAATACCCGAAGTCTGGCTGCGGCTTCACCGATAGACCGTTTAAATGGCCAGATCAAGGCCAATGGCTATGCACAACCCAATCAGCAGATTATTAAACTGTCTAATGTAGACCTGACTGGGCGCCTGGCAGAACAGAACGAAACAGTACGTCTGACCGGTAACAGTACCATTGCTTTATTATTCCATAATGAAAAAGCCGGCGGTGGTTTTAGAGGCTATGCAGTCAATTATGATGGGGCTTTAAATGCCAGTCAGTTGCAAGCCAGTCAGGGAATCCTGAAACTGCGTGTTTCAGGTACACCAGAAGTATTGAGAGTCAATGAATTGCGTCATGATGGTATCGCTGGCAAGATTAATGCCAATGGTCTGGTGAATCTGGCAAATGGTATTGGCTGGGATATTAACGCTTCATTAATCCGCTTTAAGCCGCAATATTTTAATGCCAACCTGAAAGGCGAGTTGTCGGGCAATGTAAAAACCCAAGGGGTTTGGTCAGATGCCTTAAAACGCATTCAGATCCAGCGTTTGAATCTGGCCGGTATGTTAAATAACAAGCCGGTACGAGGCACAGGTAATTTATCAGTCATTATTAATTCAAATCAGCGTGGTTTTGTCCCAGAGCAGTTTGAAGCCAATAACCTGTTCCTGTCTTATGCCAGCAACCAGATTCAGGCCACTGGCAATGCGCAGAATCTGCAACTCAAAGTCAACGCACCAGCATTGTATGAGTTATATCCGGGCTTAAGAGGTCGTGCACAGGGCTATATCAATATGCAGGCGCAGCCACGTTTGCAGGCTTCGGCAAATCTTTCGATTGATAATTTTGCCTTTAAAAACCTGATGAGTGTGCAAAAAATTCGTGTCCGCGGACAGTTGCCGACCTCGCAGACCACAGCAACCTTATTAACTGCCACAATGGATCGCTTGCGTAGCGGTTCACGGGAAATTGTACGCGGGGAAATATCACTTGCCGGTACTCGTGCGGCGCATATCCTTAAAGTTCAGGCAGAAAATAAACTGTCAAAATTCTTTGTGCAGCTGGCCGGTGGCTTTAATGCACAAAATAACTGGCTGGGTCAGATTCAAAAAGGTGATTTTGACTCTTTGCGTGCTCATTTGGTACAGCGTCAAAATGCGGCAGTGATTTATAATGCGGCCCAGTCTGATCTGTTTGTCGGTGCACATTGCTGGATGAGTCAGCAAAGCCAGTTGTGTTTTGATCAACCGATTCGGGTCAATAAAACCCGTGGCAGCGTATCCTTTGTGACCCAAAACCTGGATCTGGATGATTTCAGTGCATTCCTGCCTGAAGGGCTGGCATTGACCGGTAAAGTGAACGGTTATGCCAAGGCAGCCTGGGCGCAAGGTGCTAAACCAAAAATCGATGCGCGTCTGGTCACCCGAAGTGGTGTGGTCGGCTTATCTTCGGAAGACCCGGATTATTTAGGTTCTACCCTAAAATATGATGAAGTGGGTCTGGTGGCAAAAAGTGTCGCAGAAGGCTTACAAGTTCGACTGGATGTAAAAACTCCGGATATCGGGACAGGGTATGCCAATGTCATTATTGATCCATATCGGGACAGTAAACCGATGCGTGGCGAAATTGCCTTTAATCAGGTACAGCTTAAAGTCTTTAAACCCTTTATTCAGGACATCCGTAATCTGGATGGCACCTTGTCCTATGCCGGAAAAGTGAGTGGAACCTTAACTGATCCTTTGCTGGAAGGTGAGGTTCGAGTCAAAGATGCTTCGATCAGCATGATCTCCTTGCCGGTGAATCTGACCAATGTGCAGTTGTATTCATCGATACGTCAGAATTCTGCCAGTATTAATGGTGCATTTAACAGTGGTCGTGGCGTGGGTAAATTGACCGGTTCAGTCGACTGGAAAGGTGATCCGCGAGTGCAGTTAAAACTGCAAGGTGAAAATCTGCTGATTCGTCAGGCACCTTTAATTACTGCCGTGGTTACGCCCGATTTAACTTTGGACATGTATCCATTCAATAAAAAGCTGAGTCTAAGTGGTACGGTTGATGTGCCACGTGCACTAATTTCTATGCCTGAAGCCTCAGAACCTGTGGTTGGACTTTCTTCAGATGTACGTGTCGTGCGTGAAGGTGATGACCAGCTGGCTATTCTCAAATCTGCCCGTCCTTGGGATATTCGGGCTGATGTGGCGGTTTCTCTGGGCAATCAAGTGATATTCCAGGGCTTTGATAGCCGTATTCCGCTATTGGGCCGGGTCAATCTGTCACAGCGGGGTCTGGAAACTGCGATGCGTGCCAATGGTGCGATCGGGGTATCACAGCGGGTGAAAATCGAAGCTTATGGTCAGAGTCTGGATCTGAACCGTGCCATTGCCCGTTTTAATGGTGAGTTGACCAATCCGACGCTGGATGTTGATGCCAATAAGTCGGTTCAGGGAAGTACGGTCGGGGTACGGGTGACGGGCACTGCTTCAAGCCCAAATATTCAGATTTATAATGATGCTGGCTTGTCAGAGCAGGAAGCTTTAAATGCCTTGATTACTGGTCGTATCAACGAAGGTGCATCCGGTTTAAGTCAGGCTGAAGGATTCAGATCTGATGTGAATAATACCATTGCCGCAGCAGGTATCAGTCTGGGCCTGGGTGGAACCCGCGCGCTGACCAACCAGATTGGACGGACGTTTGGCTTGAGTGGTTTGGCACTAGATGCACAAGGAACAGGGGATGATACCCAGGTGTCGGTGACCGGCTATATTACCCCTGATTTATATCTTCGTTATGGCGTCGGAGTTTTTACCCCGGTGAACAAACTGACTTTACGTTATCAGGTGAATCAGCGTCTTTACTTGGAAGCGAGTCAGTCCTTAGAACGTGCAATTGACTTGTTCTATAATTGGCGTTTCTAATCATAAGGACAGATAAATATTTTCGCAGATTCAAATCTCAAGTGCGACACATTTGTAGTTAGTTGAAAAAGTTAGGTGTATTCGTAGAATCATTGGACTTTTTCAACTCGCAATTGGAAAGCACACAATGAAGAAATACACCCAACTTT
>NZ_VPCO01000026.1:0-39463 GCF_013418175.1 Acinetobacter sp. YH12200 | reverse complement strand
TTGTGCTGGCGACAATAGCAAGAGTGAACCACCTGATCCCTTCCCGAACTCAGAAGTGAAACCTCTTTGCGCTGATGGTAGTGTGGGGTTACCCATGTGAGAGTAAGTCATCGCCAGCTCATTATTCAAAACACCCTCAAGCCAAGGCTTGGGGGTGTTTTTTTGTGCGTGGGGTTTATAATTATTAAGATAAAACTGTCCTTAAAACTTCATCTCATCGCAACTGTCCTGTCATTCACGCTGTATTAAATAAGACGTCGACTTTATAAAAAGATGAATAGACGTATGAGAAAAATTTCTTTAAGTTTGCTGGCGGTCTCTGTATTCGCTCTGACGGCATGCAATGAATCCGATGATAAAACCCTTCAGCCCATCGAAAGCGTAACTGAACCAACTTTGGTGTCTTTTGCCAAACTGGATGTAGAGACCTATGCAGAAGGCTCTGATTCAGGACGAGATGTACGTGGAGCAAATGGTATTTTTCCTCCATTTTCAGGCCAGCCTGTACAGGGTTTTTCTGCTGCATTAAAGCAGCCGGATGGAACTTATCTGGTGATGTCGGATAATGGCTTTGGCTCGCAGGATAATTCTTCTGATTATTTATTGCGTTTGCATCATCTTTCTAGCGATTTCAGAACCAAGGCGGGCGGTACAGCAACTGTCAAACATTTATCTTATATTCAGCTTCGTGATCCGAACAAACTGATTCCTTTTGAAATTGTCCATCAGAATACTCAAGAGCGTTTATTGACAGGTGCTGACTTTGATCCGGAATCTATGCAGCGCGCGCCCAATGGCGATATCTGGATTGGAGATGAATTTGGCCCTTATTTATTACATTTTAGTGCAGATGGAATATTAAAAAGTCCGCCGATTGCTTTAGCGCATCCATTAGAAGCTGGAACTGAACTCAGATCTCCACAAAATCAGCTAAACAAGGGGACTATCGGTTATATTGACGGTTATATTGAACCTTTGGTACAGCAGAGTGGGGGCTTTGAAGGTATGGCAATTTCCCCCAATGGTCGCTATTTATATCCTTTACTTGAAAAACCTTTATTAAATGCCACGACGCCACAACTAATCATTTCAGAATTTGATCTGGAAAAGAAAGTTTATACTGGAAATTTCTATTATTTTGAGTTGGCTTCGAAAGCCTCTGCAATTGGTGATTTTCAGTTATTTAGTGCCAAAGAAGGTGTGATTATTGAACGTGATGACAGTGAAAATAATCTGGGCGGCTATAAAAAATTAATCAAGGTCAGATTGAATCAGTCCGGTGAGTCTGTCGCACGTGAAGAACTGGTTAATTTAATGGATCTGGCCAATCCAGATTTACTTTATGGTCCGGTACGTCCGGGAGATCTTGCCACCGGTCAGCGCTTTGGTTTTCCATTTCAGACCATTGAAGACATTATTATTGAAGGGCCTGATTTAATTACCGTCTTGAATGACAATAACTTTCCCGGTTCAAGTGGTCGTAATCGAAATCTGGCAGATGATAATGAAATTATTCAGATCCGATTAGCTCAAGCATTATATTAATTTCAGTTTTTTCTCAATTTTAAAACGTTCCCTGAGTCTGAGAACTCAGGGATTTTTATATCGAAGAAGTGGCTTGAATTGTTAAGAAATCATTAAAAACTAGACGCATGGGTTTAGAATTTTGAGTAAAGCTTAAGACTTTAGTCGCATATTGCCTGAAAATTAGCTGTGTTGAACTAAGTTGTTGCACGAACATGGCGATAAGAATCATCAAAAATAATAAATAAGAGTTAGTGGCATGTGTCGTGCTGAAAACAACGAATAATAACTCACAGGAGGTGAGTAAAAATGGTAGAAAACACGAAAATGGCAGCAAATACGGTTAGTGTGAATGATGTGATTGATCAGGCAAAATTCACTAAATTTCACTTAAGCATTGTATTGTGGTGTTTGTTTATTGTTCTATTTGACGGGTATGATTTAGCAATTAACGGTGTCGTTCTGCCTCTACTGATGCAGGAGTGGGGCATGAGTGCTGTTGAAGCGGGCATGCTTGCCAGTACAGCACTAGCCGGCATGATGTTTGGTGCCATGCTGTTTGGGATGCTTGCAGACAAAATCGGTCGTAAAAAAGTGATTTTAATTTGTGTCACTTTATTTAGTGCGTTTACATTTTTGGGTGGATTTACCACCACTCCAACAGAGTTTGGTATTTTACGTTTTATTGCCGGCTTGGGCATCGGTGGGGTATTACCTAACCTGGTTGCTTTAACCTCTGAATATGCGCCTAAACGTTTAAAAAGTACACTTGTAACCACCATGTTTAGTGGTTATGCCGTAGGTGGGATTATGGCTGCATTATGTGGTACATGGTTTACCCCAAGTTTTGGTTGGGAAATTATGTTCTTCATTGCAGGTATTCCCTTACTTTTTGTTCCATTGTTTTGGAAGTTCTTACCTGAGTCTCTAACTTTCTTGGTTAAAGAACAAAAAATGAATGAGGCACGTCATTTTATAAAACGAGTTGAGCCAACTGCAGACGTACGAGCAGACACTGAACTGGTTCTAGCCACAGGCGATCAGACACAAAGTGCATCAGTAAAAGCGTTATTTACAGAAAATCGTGCAATGGGAACATTCTTATTCTGGATTGCTTTCTTTATGTGCTTGCTCATGCTTTATGCACTTGGAAGTTGGCTGCCAAAACTCATGATGGCTGCGGGATATTCTTTAGGCAGCAGTTTAATGTTCTTATTAGCACTGAATATTGGTGCCGTGATCGGAACCATTAGTGGTGGTATTCTGGCAGACCGTTTTGACTTTAAACCTGTTCTTATTAGTATGTTAACTGTGGGTGTACTGTCTCTGGTTGGTTTAGGCTTTAACTCTCCAACACCTGTTATTTATTTACTTGTCAGTTTAGCAGGTGCTTCATCTATTGGTACCAGTATCTTGTTATATAGCTATGTTGCTCAATACTATCCTGTTGCAGTACGTTCTACCGGTATTGGTTGGGCGTCTGCTGTGGGGCGTACAGGTGCAATTGTGGGTCCAATTGTGATTGGTATGCTGCTGGGTATGGAATTACCACATAAATGGAATTTCATCGCGGTTGCCATGCCGGGTATTATTGGTATCATCGCTATTTCAATGATTCGTCAACCACAACCCGGTCGCGTTCAGGTGAAACAATTAAAAGCAGCCAAAATTTAAACGATCCTCATAGATTCATTCAGTTTAAAAAACCCCTTTGTCTGAAGGGGTTTTTTATATCTTTAGTATGAAATAAAACCACTCAAAAAAAGTGATTGAGCTAAAAAATCTACAAATTCTGCTTAAATTAAAGTCATTATTATTAATGGCTTAAAATTTAATTTTAATAATAATGTGACATATCACGCAAATAAATGGCATTACATTTGTCATAGCAGAATATCAATTAGTCTTATTGTGCCTTAAATCCCGCTTGCGTATATTGCCTGACATTGAAGATTGCCTTCAATCTTCAACAAAGATGTTATGGACAAGTACTCATGGGAGATGAGAACGATGACAACGGAAAAAATAGATGTAAATTCTGTAGTCGATAATGCGAAATTCACGCCTTTCCACTTCAATGTAGTTGCTTGGTGTTTACTTATTATCTTATTTGATGGCTACGATTTAGCAATCAATGGTGTGGTTTTACCCTTACTGATGCAAGACTGGGGCTTAAGTGCAGTGCAAGCGGGCATGCTTGCAAGTACCGCACTGGCTGGCATGATGTTTGGTGCGATGATCTTCGGTTCCCTCGCGGACAAGATCGGTCGTAAGAAAGTGATCATGATCTGTATTGTATTATTCAGTGGTTTAACTTTTGCGGGTGGCTTTGCCTCAAATCCAACCGAATTCGGTATTTTACGTTTTCTTGCCGGTCTGGGTATTGGTGGGGTCATGCCGAATCTGGTGGCATTGACTTCGGAATATGCGCCACAAAAAATGCGCAGTACCTTGGTAACCACCATGTTTAGTGGTTATGCCGTCGGTGGTGTAATGGCTGCGTTGTTGGGTTCATGGTTTACCCCAAGTTTTGGTTGGGAAATCATGTTCTTTATCGCGGGTATTCCATTATTTTTATTACCAGTGATCTGGAAATTTTTGCCTGAATCGCTGGCATTTATTGTGAAGCAAAACAAGCAGGCTGAAGCACGTCAAATCGTACGTCGTCTGGCACCAAATCTAACGGTTACCGAGAATACAACGCTTACCCTGCCACAGGAAAATGTGCCTGAAGCAGCGAACGTGGTGAGCTTGTTCCGTCGTGGCCGTGCGGTCAATACCTTATTGTTCTGGGTCGCGTTCTTCACTTGTCTGTTAACCATGTATGCTTTAAGTAGCTGGTTACCGAAGTTGATGATGGCAGCGGGCTACTCGATGGACAACAGTCTGATGTTCATGATGGTGATGAACGTGGGTGCGGTCGTGGGTATTGTGGGTGGTGGTATTCTGGCGGATCGTTTCCACTTGAAACCGGTACTGATGTTCCTGGGTATTATGGGTGCGATTGTGATGAGCCTGATGGGCTTCCAGTCGAATTCGTTCCTGCTTTACATCTTGGTGTTCCTGGCGGGTGCAGCGTCGATTGGTTCACAAATGTTGCTATATAGCTATGTTGCGCAGTTCTACCCGCTTGCGGTACGTTCGACAGGCATTGGCTGGTCTTCTGCGATTGGTCGTATGGGCGCGATTGTAGGGCCGATCCTGATTGGTGGTTTGCTTGGTATGAACCTGCCTGCTTACTTCAACTTTATGGCAGTCGGCTTACCGGTTCTGATTACTGCAATTGCGGTTGCGTTAATCATGCATGACAATGAATCTGAAAAGATTGGTGCAATTGAGCCAGCAGTGTCTAAAGCTTAAAGCTAAGTTTTTAAATAAGAAGCCTCCGAAAGGGGGCTTTTTTATTATTATCATTAAATGATAAATTTTAAAAATATTAAAAAAGTGATAAATAAATGAACCTAAATGATCGTTTTAAGAAGTTTGCGGATTCTGAATATGAATCGATAGATGATATACAGGATATTAAATTTATAGGGCGTAAGGCAGATTATTTTGCTTTTGAGCGCTCATGGATTTTGGAAGTCAAATTTTTAGAAAAAGATAGACAGAGTACAATTAATGACTTTATAAATGATCAAGTAGATAAAGATCAGGATTTCCCAGAATTTTTTGGGACTGTACATATTGAAGAGTTGATCCAAAAACATAAAGATCCTAATTTTATTAGAAATAAATTATGTGATTATGCCTCTCGAAATTTGCGATCACTTCTTTCATCAGCAGATAAACAAATCTCTGAAACTAAAAAAGCTATAGGAAAAGATGATTGCACAGGGATATTAGTTCTTCTAAATGAAAGAAATGATTTTCATGATCAAGATTTTATTTACCAAGAAATAAGTCGTCTATTACATAGAAAAGATGAACAAGGCAATATTCAAAGAAAACATATACAGGGTGTATGGTATATCCATGAATATAAAGAAAATAATAAAAGAAATGTTTTCTCTAGTTTTTTAATGGGTCCTACAGCTAATATTGAGTCAGTTAAATCATTAGGAAATTTTTTGCACATGGATTGGATTAGTTATAATGGATATGCTTTTATACCCTCAGACTTAAAATAAATCTTGAGGTAGATTCTATGCAATTCGACTCATTCTCTCCAATCCCTGAAGATGATGAACTGCATCTTCCTGAACTAGTGTACTGGGCATCTTTAGGCGACATCGAACAGGTCGAGCAGGGCTTGCAAGAAGGTCTGGACGTCAACTCTGCCGATGACGAAGGCTACAGCGCTTTACAGGCCGCTGCTGAAAATGATCATCTAGACGTAGTCAAGCTTCTGGTTAGCAAAGGTGCGGATATTGCCCATCGCAGTCCAAATACTGCACTAGAACTGGCCGAAATGGCAGGCAATAAAGAAGTGATGGCTTATCTAAAAAGCTTGATCGGAACTGTTTAAAGCAAAAAGAGAACCTCAATCATGAGGTTCTCTTTTTATGGTAGGAACTTAGGCAGCATCGCCTTCAAGTTCTTTTAAAATGGCTTCATTAAAGGCCGGAAGATCATCCGGATTCCGTGAAGTAATCAGTACCCAGCCGCCGGTATTACAGCGATGCACTTCTTCATCGACCCATTTACCGCCGGCATTTTCCAGATCCAGCTTGATGCTCTTATACGAGGTCAGATTCTTGTCTTTAATTCGATCTGCATCAATTAAGGCCCATGGCCCATGACAGATCGCCGCAATCGGTTTGTGATTGTCGGCAAAATGCTGAATAATTTTCTGGGCATCCTGATTAATTCTTAAAGTATCTGCGTTGACTGTACCACCTGGAATCACCAACAGATCATAATCATTCAGGTCGACATGGTCAAAACTGGTATCAGGCGTATATTGGGTAGCAGCTTTGGTATCACCTTTGACAGTGGCTACATCTTCATTTTTTTCTGCAGCATGAATCACTTCAAAACCTTTGGACTTTAAAAAATTTAAAGGCTCAGTCAGTTCATCATGTTCAATACCTTGATTGGATGTAATAAAGAGGACCTTTTTTACCATGATTGCTGTTCCCAAAAAATGTGAGGATTTTTAGCTTAACAACAAGCCAATTTTTACAATGTTGGAGTTTTAACTCGGAACTGTTAAGCAATGATAAATAAAGCAATGCACAGAAAAAGAAATAGCAGAAAAAAAGCCCCAACATCCTGTTGGGGCTTTTTCCGTATCTTGTGATTTAGGTATAACTCCTGTCGTACCTCACGTCCTGATGCTTGCTTATTCTTGTTGTTTTTAGGTTTTCGGAGCATCCTGCTCTCTATGTGTCTAAAGTAATACACAAGCAGATTTTGTACCAGCAGCAGATTGCGCTTATTGTTGTACGCTTTGACTTACATGAACGCAGAGAAATTGAGCACGACCAGCTGCTGAATTCTTGGCATCAAAAATGTACATCTAAGCCAATATACGGGCCTTTAAATTCCAGCTGTAAATCTGGACGTTGCTCCTGTTGAAAATCTACCGTCATCATGCGATAACCGATTTTGGCACCGACATCGACCAGCAGATTATCAATAAAATCATATTGTAACTCAGCCTGTACATCGGTCTTTTTACTATCGCTGCCATGACTGTAAACGGCTTCTGCTTTGGCACTCAGTCCGGTAAATGGCAATTTAACCCCTGCAGTTGCATAGAGCAGTGGAGTGTATTCATCCAGATCGTATTGCGTGAAAGCCCCAGTATTCAGGTTTTTTACCGTACCCTCCAGATTGCTTAAGCCTGCGCCTATATCGGCATGTACCACGGTATCCAGCAATTCGTAATACAGAATATAGTCAATATTCTTCAGTTTGATTTCTGAGGCATTGATCGGAGTGCTTTGTTCGCTGTTGCTGTCCAGATTGACATATTTGATTTTGGCATTTGGCAACAGTGGCACTGGATGTTCAAAAGCCACGGACAGCTGCGCCGTACCTTGTCGATCCAGATCATGTTTCATACTGCTATTTTCGCTATAACCGTTAAAATTCCAGTAGCTGAGATCGGCTTTTGCCCCGATGAAATCTGCATGACTGAGCGTGCTTAATCCAAAACTGAAGAATAATGTGGCGAGTATTTTTGTCTGCATGACAGTGAGTCCCTAAAGCTTTATTAAAATTGAGCGTGTCTGGTTACTTAAAAACATCTTCTTAATATTTATCAGCAAGTGCATGATATAGAGAATTTCAAAAATGTATATCCTGGGATTTTAAAGGACTAAAAAATGCGATCTACAGCAGTACAACAGTGTAAAGACTATTCATTCTATGTGGCTGGTCAGGCGGTTCAGACCGGAGAATGGCTAGAGGTTAAACATAAATATACGCAAGCACTCTATGCACGTGTCGCTTTGGCCGATGCCAAAAGTCTGGAGCAGGCCATTCAGTCTGCCCTAGACACCGAGGCAGAGATGGCGGCTTTAGAACCCTTTCAAAAACAGAAAATTCTACTGCATTGTGTGCGCCGTTTTCATGAAATTCGTGAAGAACTGACTGAAATTCTGATTGCAGAAGGCGGTAAACCGCGCAAAGCGGCAGCAGCCGAAGTCGAGCGTCTGATTAATACCTTTCAAATTGCCGCAGATGCCGTGACTCAAATTGATCAGGGACGTATGCTGCCTTTGGCTGTAACCGCGGCAGCATCGGGGTATCAGGGTATGGTTAAGCAGGTGCCGATTGGCGCAGTGTCTTTAATCAGCCCTTTCAATTTCCCCTTAAATCTGACCGCCCATAAAATTGCACCGGCGATTGCTGCTGGTTGTCCTTTCGTGTTGAAACCCGCCAGTCTGACGCCGATTTCTGCCTTGAAAATTGCCGAGATTCTGGCGGAAACCGATTTGCCGAAAGGCGCATTTTCAGTTTTACCCTGTCCGCGCGAGCTGGCCGATGTGCTGGTCACCGATGACCGTTTTAAATTACTCAGTTTTACTGGTTCCGATGTGGTGGGTTGGGATATGAAAGCGCGAGCTGGCCGCAAAAAAGTGGTTCTGGAGCTGGGCGGTAATGCCGCAGTGATGATCGAGCCGGATACCGAAATTAATGATGCCTTGATTACCCGTCTGGTTGGCGGTGCTTATGGTCATGCCGGGCAGGTCTGTATCAGTGTGCAGCGCATTCTGGTGCATCAGGATATTTATGCCGAAGTCAGAGATAAACTGCTTGCAAAACTCAAACATCTGAAAGCCACCGATCCAAATCTGAGCACAACTTTGGTCGGCCCGATGATCAAGGAAGCAGAAGCCAAACGCCTGAAAAAATGGCTGGAAAAAGCACTGAAAAAGGATGCCAGAATTCTGGCAGGTGGTGAGCTGGATGGAGTGATGTTCGCACCGACTTTATTGGAAAACGTGGATCATGGTCTAGAAATTTACCGTGATGAAGTCTTTGGTCCGGTGGCGATGATTGAACCTTATCCTGATTTTGAAGCGGGAATTGCCTGTATCAATCGTAGCCGTTTTGGCTTGCAGGCCGGAGTTTATACCCAGAACTTGAACAAGATGCTGTATGCCTGGGATCATCTGCATGTCGGCGGGGTCATTATCAATGACATTCCATCTTTCCGGGTGGACAACATGCCCTATGGTGGGGTGAAGGATTCAGGTTTAGGCCGTGAAGGGATTCAATCTGCCATTCGCGATATGCAGGAAGAACGGATGCTGGTGATTAAATCTTAAGTAAATGACATCAATCGCTCAGATCCCGTGATGGATTTGCTGCAGGTCAGACCGGGGTATTGCAGTCCATTTTTAGATGTCAAAAATGCACGTGGAGCAGGGCGATCAGATCTCTGCTCCGCGCATTTCAGCTATAGAGTGGCTCACATCGCGATAAGCCTTTGACTTTAATTCTTCTATAAATATAAGGCGATTTGGATGATCGCAGCATGAGCTTTGCCTGACTACGGTTCTGTAGTCAAACTTAAGAAACATATATTCCAAAAAGTTTGTCAATATATAACCTTTAAAATCAGGTGGGTTTCGTTGAATTATTGAACGCTTAATTCGAATAGATTATAAATAACGAATATTTTCAGCAGAATTTACAGAAAAAATTTAAAAAAGTCAGTATCGTTGAACCATCTACAAGGTCAGCTTTTCGATCAGACTTTAAGCAAGATGTAAGACCTGCTGACCTGTTTGTACATTAGAATTCGACGCCCAAAAGGTGCAGCTCTAATCCAAACACCCAAAATAATTGAAATGCTTCTTTATTTGCTTGCGCTATAACCATAACAAGCAGCATCTGAAGGGGTTTAAAGTTTAGGTGTTCTATGACAGAAACTCGTGAGAATTGGTCTGCACGATCAGGATTCATTATTGCAGCCATTGGTTCCGCCGTTGGCTTGGGAAATATCTGGCGTTTCCCTTATGTGGCTTATGAAAATGGGGGTGGGGCATTTCTGATCCCTTACCTGATTGCGATTTTTGCAGCAGGTTTGCCTTTATTGTTTTTAGACTATGCGGTCGGACACAAGTTCCGTAAAGCACCACCCATGGCCTATAAAAAACTCATGAATGCCGAATCCTTGGGTTGGTGGCAGGTGATGGTGACCCTGATCATCGGGATTTACTATGCCAGCGTCTTGTCCTGGGCCGGCAGTTATATGTTCTATTCCTTTGGGCAGCAGTGGGGCACAGATACCCAGGACTTTTTCTTTAACACTTATCTGCAAAATGGTGAAGGTTTAAGTTTAGGTTTTGTTCCTGTCCTGTTTTTCGGTCTGGTGGTTGTTTGGGCTGCGGTGATGCTGATTCTTTACGGTGGGGTACGCCGTGGGGTGGAACTGGCGAATAAAATCTTTATGCCACTTCTGGTAATTTTATTTTCTATTCTGGTGATTCAGGCGGTACGCTTACCGGGTGCAGTCGACGGCTTAAATGCTTTCTTTACGCCGAACTGGGAGGCCATGAGCAACTATAAAGTCTGGCTGGCCGCATTTGGTCATATCTTCTTCTCACTGTCGGTGGGCTTCGGGATTATGTTGACCTATGCCTCTTATTTGAAACGCAAAACCAACTTGACCGGTTCTGGGATCGTGGTGGCACTGGCCAACTCATCCTTTGAAATTCTGGCGGGTATTGGTGTATTTGCAGCGCTTGGTTTTATGGCCTTCAGCGCAGGTGCAAATGTTGAAGATGTTGTATCTGGCGGTATTGGTCTGGCCTTTATTGCTTTCCCGAAAATCATTTCCAGTTTAGGTGCAGGTGGTGACCTGTTTGGCTTCCTGTTCTTTGCTTCATTGACCGTTGCCGGTATTACCTCGATGGTCAGTATCCTGCAAGTTCCGATTGCCGCATTCCAGGACAAACTGGGCTGGTCGAAGAACAAGTCAGTCACGATTATTGCCGGTGGTTCAGCGGTGATTTCTACCTTGATGTTCTCGACCCATAGTGCGATTACCTTTGTCGACATTATTGACTACTTTGCCAATAATATCGGTATTGTCGGTGGTGGTTTGATCTCCATTATTCTGTTGTCGTGGTTCCGTCGTCCATTGATGAAGCAGCTGGAAGGCCATGTGAATCAGTTTGCCAGCGTGAAACTTGGTCGCAGCTGGAACTTCATGCTGACCGTCATCACGCCGTTGTCCTTATTAATGGCATTGGGTCTGACCCTGAAATCGATCATGGCAGAAGGTTATGGTGGCTATGCTGCCAGCACCCTGTGGATGGTGGGTGGAGGTGTCATGGCATTCTTTATTCTGGGCGCCATTCTGTTTAGTCTGGTCAAAGACCGTCATAGCTAGGAGAGCGACTATGAATACATCTGCACTGGTGATGATGATCATCTCTATCGTTTTATTGTGGGGTGGTCTGGTACTGTCCGTGATTCATCTGGCAAAAAATCCGGAAGAACCAGAAGACTAAAAATCTTCACATAAACCTACTGTTTTACTATAAACGAAAGTCATTATCATCTATGGTGATAATGACTTTTTTAATGGCTGACGATTTGGCATGATTTCCGTTTCAGATGGACAAGTCTATACAGCCTTTGCCGTGACCTTCTTCGCTGGGCTTGCCACCGTGTTGGGTGGGGGACTGATACTCTTCTTAAAAAAACCCAATTTCCGTCTGCTGGCCTTTGGTCTGGCCTTTGCCGCGGGCGCCATGATCTATGTTTCTTTAACCGAAATTCTGAATAAATCGATTGCCTCCTTTAGTCTGGCTTTTGATGAAAAAACCGGTTTTGCCTTTGGCACCTTTGCATTTTTGTTGGGCGTGATTCTGGTGTTATTGCTGGATCATTTTGTGCCGAATCCGCATGAAACTGTTGAAACGCATGCCAGTGAGGGCGTCAGTTCACCGCAACTATTGCGTACCGGTATGCTGACTTTATTCGCCATTAGCGCACATAACCTGCCAGAAGGTCTGGCGACCTTTTTTGCCACGCTGGAAAGTCCTGCCTTGGGTGCGCCTTTGGCGGTGGCAATTGCGATTCATAATATCCCGGAAGGTGTGGCAATTGCCTTGCCAGTGTATATGGCGACCGGACGCAAAGATTATGCGCTCTGGGCCAGTCTGGTGTCGGGACTGGCTGAACCTTTGGGTGCCGCCTTGGGTTACTTTATTCTGGCACCTTATATGAGCGATACAGTATATGGTCTGGTTTTTGGTTTAATTGGCGGGGTGATGGTCTATCTGGCACTCGATGAGTTATTGCCGACTGCAAAACGTTATTCCGAAGGGCATGAAACGGTATATGGACTGGTGAGCGGTATGGCTGCGTTGGCCAGCAGTCTGGTGATCTTTAAGTTTATTCAGTAAGTCCTGTTGCCATCCGGCAACTCCATAAAAAAAGCAGCCTAAGCTGCTTTTTTTGATTGTAAACTAATGATTTATGCGGTCTTTTCAATATGGCAATAGAAGAAACCGTCGCCTTGATCGGCTGTTGGTAACAACTGACGACCGTGAATCTGTTCGATGCCCCAATCGGCTTCAATCTTGATTTCTTTGGCATCGCTATGCTGGGCAAAGAACTCGACCATCTGCTGTTCATTTTCCGCTTTTAGAATCGAACAGGTGATGTACAGCAAGCTGCCGCCAACTTTCAGCTGCTGCCACATATTTTCCAGAATCTGCTTTTGCAGCGCGACGGTTTGCGGAATATCTGTGGAATGACGCAGCAAGCGAATATCCGGATGACGACGAATCACACCAATCGCAGAACATGGCGCATCCAGTACGATACAGTCGACTGGTTCAGGCGCTGTCCAGTTGATGGCATCGGCTGCAATAATTTCAACTTCGGCATATTCTGTTAACAGTAGGCGTTCCAGATTTTCTGCCACACGCACTAAACGTTTGGCATCCTGATCAATTGCATACAGCTTTTTCGGGCTGTATTTTTCCAGAATATGCGCAGTTTTCCCACCCGGCGCGGCGCAGGCATCGACTACGACCTTGCCTTCAAGATCAGGCACTAAAGTTGCGCAAAGCTGTGCGTGTTCATCCTGAACCGAGAAACCGCCGGCTTCATAGCCTGGCAGGTTCGGAATATGCACGTTTTGTTCCAGCACAATGCCGACTTCAGACAGGGTACAGGCGCGTGCCTCATAACCTTCTTCTTCCAGAATTTCCAGATATTCATCACGGCTGACCTGATTGACATTGACACGCAAGGTCAACGGCGCAATCTGTTTTAACTCATGCGACAGTTCAGCCAGCTGTTCCGGCCAGTCTTTCTTTAAACGCTTAAATAACCAGCTTGGCAGGCCATGCGCCTGATTTAAAGCCAGATCAAATTCTTCTGTTTCACGTGAAACACGACGCAGCACCGCATTGACCAGACCACTTAAAGGTTCGAATCCCAGTTGTTTGGCTGCTGTCACCGTTTCTGAAATCGCAGCATGCGCCGGAATACGGGTACATAGAATCTGGTATAAACCTAAATATAAGCAGCTTTCCAAGGCCTGATTATCGAGAGGTTTGGTTAACAGTGGCAGGGTAATGGCTTTCAGGCCATGCCATTGACGTAAACAGCCTAAGGTTAACTCGTGATACAAGCCACGGTCACGTTCAGACACAATATTGATATGTTGATTGAGTACAGAAGCAAGTGATTGGCCGTTTTGTACAGCCAATAGCGTTTTGACAACTTGCGCGCGCAAATTCAAGTTTTTAGCTGATGATTGAATTTGGCTCATGCGAATTTATATCCTAGCGATAGTTTTTGAGTTTGATTAATTTGAACAGCATTCAGGGCTTTGCCACCTGGCCATTGCAGATTGGTGATGCAAATGGCGTTCTGATCACCACACATCACATGTACGCCGTCTTTATCTAGGGCAATCACTTCACCAGGCAGAGCAGTGCTTGCGTTGTGCGTAGAAAGTGATGAGTTCCAGATGCGTAAATTGTTGCTGTCATCCAGCGGGGTAAAGGCTACTGGCCAAGGATTAAAAGCGCGGATATTACGGTCAATCTCTGCCGCAGCTTGTGTCCAGTCAATTTGCGCTTCTGCTTTAGACAGTTTATGTGCATAGACCGTCAGGCTGTCATCTTGCACTTCACGCTGTGCTAAATAGTGCTGCAAGGTCTGTTCCGATTCTAAAACCTTTAGCGTCGCTTCAGCGCCCTGTAGCGCCAGTTTGTCATGCAGACTGGCAGAGGTATCTTCGGCGGTAATTGGACAGATGGTTTTGTACATCATGTCCCCGGTATCCAGACCAGCCGCCATTTTCATAATGGTCACACCGGTCTCGGCATCGCCAGTGGCAATCGCGCGCTGAATCGGGGCTGCACCGCGCCAGCGTGGCAACAGGGAACCATGAATATTCAGGCAACCATATTTTGGTGTATCCAGAACCACTTGTGGCAGGATCAGGCCATAGGCCGCCACCACCATCACATCTGCATTTAAGGCTTTGAGTTCTGCTTGCGCTGCCAGACCTTCTTCAGTCGAAGATTTGAAATGAAGCGGTTGGTAGACTGGAATATTGTGTTCAAGCGCCAACTGCTTGACCGCAGATGCCGTGAGTTTTTGTCCGCGTCCGGCCTTGCGGTCAGGCTGGGTATAGACCGCCACAATTTCATGCTCGGTTTTGAGCAGCGCAGCCAATGCAGTCGCTGCAAATTCTGGTGTGCCTGCAAATATGATCTTCACACATGAAATTCCAAATAAACTTAAAGCGTATTATAAGCCAAAAGCCAAATTTCAGCCTAATCGTTGCAAAAACTTATTGGATAAGACCGGTGAGTGCTTGAATTTCAGTAGAATTTTTATATAAAAAAAACTCATGCAAATTGTAAAAATTATTCATGAAAGTTTTGTATTGTCCTGATGATGATGACGGTATAGTAGATTTCATCAAGAAATTTTTATCGTCAGATCATTACGACCTCTCTATAGACATTTTTGCCTGCATCTACAACCAAAGGGTCATCTTGTAAAACAAGGGCTTGTAGTATGATAGGTGTAAAATTTAACTGATTTAAGCTCCTTGTCAGTATGATTTAGCCAGAGTGGATCTGTCCGGTTCATTTCAAGCTCAAACTTTGTTGGAAATATAAAATGCCTGACTATCGTTCAAAAACATCGACACACGGAAGAAATATGGCTGGCGCACGCGGTTTATGGCGTGCTACCGGAATGAAAGATGAAGATTTCGGTAAGCCGATTATTGCGGTGGTGAACTCGTTCACCCAGTTTGTACCGGGTCATGTGCATCTCAAAGACCTGGGTCAACTGGTGGCACGTCAAATTGAAGCGTCAGGCGGTGTGGCAAAAGAATTCAATACCATTGCAGTCGATGACGGCATCGCGATGGGTCATGACGGCATGCTGTATTCATTGCCTTCGCGTGACCTGATTGCAGACTCGGTCGAGTACATGGTCAATGCGCATTGCGCCGATGCCATGGTGTGTATCTCAAACTGTGACAAAATTACCCCGGGCATGTTGATGGCTGCGATGCGTCTGAACATTCCCGTGGTATTTGTCTCTGGTGGCCCGATGGAAGCGGGTAAAGTCCAAATCCGTGGTAATGAACAGGCGATTGACCTTGTTGATGCGATGATCGTGGCTGCAGATGACAACTATACTGACGAAGAAGTCAAAGCCTATGAACGTTCTGCATGTCCAACCTGTGGTTCATGTTCAGGAATGTTCACGGCGAATTCCATGAACTGCTTAACCGAAGCGCTTGGTTTATCTTTACCGGGCAATGGCTCTACGCTGGCAACCCATGCCAACCGTAAAAAATTATTCGAGCGTGCAGGCCAGTTGATTGTGGAAATCACCAAGCGTCATTATGAGCAAAATGATTACAGCGTGTTGCCACGTAATGTTGCGACCAAAGCATCGTATGAAAATGCCATGACTTTGGACATCGCGATGGGGGGTTCAACCAACACCGTTCTTCACTTGTTGGCAGCTGCTCACGAAGCAGAAGTAGACTTCACCATGGACGATATCGACCGTTTATCTCGTAAAGTGCCTGTACTGTGTAAAGTGGCACCTGCGGTTAAAAACGTTCATATGGAAGATATTCACCGTGCCGGCGGCATTATGTCGATCCTCGGTGAACTAGACCGTGGTGGTTTACTGGATACTTCTGTACCTACTGTACATGAAGCGACCTTAAAAGATGCCTTAGACAAGTGGGACATCATCCGTACTGAAGATGAAGAGGTGTATAACTTCTTCAAATCGGCACCGGGCGGTGTACCAACCCAAACAGCGTTCTCACAAGATCGTTACTACACCCGTCTAGATGGCGACCGTGAAAATGGTGTGATCCGCAACGTTGAACATGCCTTCTCGCAAGATGGTGGTTTGGCAGTGCTTTACGGCAACATCGCACTGGACGGTTGTATCGTAAAAACTGCGGGTGTAGATGATTCAATCTTGAAATTCAACGGCACAGCACGTGTATTTGAAAGCCAGGATGATGCAGTTGAAGCCATTCTTGGTGGGAAAATCGTGGCAGGTGATGTGGTGCTGATCCGTTATGAAGGTCCACAGGGTGGTCCAGGCATGCAAGAAATGTTGTACCCAACCAGCTACTTAAAATCGAAAGGTTTAGGTAAAGACTGTGCACTTGTCACTGATGGTCGTTTCTCTGGTGGTTCTTCAGGTCTTTCCATTGGTCACGTTTCCCCAGAAGCAGCTGAAGGCGGCACAATTGCCCTGGTTGAAGATGGCGACCGTATCGAAATTGATATTCCAAACCGTAGCATTCATTTAGCCGTTGCTGAAGATGTATTGGCAGCACGCCGTGAAGTACAAGAAGCCAAAGGTTGGAAGCCTGCAAAGGAACGTCCACGTAAAGTATCTAAAGCGCTGAAAGCCTATGCAATGCATGCCACCAGTGCGGCGAAAGGTGCGGTACGTGATATCTAAGCTGTAATTTTACAGATTTAAATAGCACTCCAGATGGGGTGCTTTTTTTATACAAGAAACTATCTTAAAATGAAAGAGGACTCCACCCGACAGTCAGGGTGGAGGTGAATTTCGTAAGTTTTTTAATTTAGCTTTAATTCGTTTTTATGTTAAAATAAAAGAAATATAACATTGTATTTAAATAAGTTTTAAAAAAAATGAAAATCAACAAGGCGTATAAATTTAGGCTTGAGCCTAATGAAGAGCAAGAGGTTATTTTAAACAATCTTGTTGGTTCTGCGCGTTTTGTTTGGAATCAAATTTTAGTTGTGTCATTTGAAATGTTTGCAAAGAATGAATTTATCAATGCAACCAATTTGGTGAATAAAATCACCAGTCTTAAAAAGAATCCTGAATATGCTTTTTTAGCAAATCATTCTAATGCTGTTTCCCTACAGCAAAAAATTCGTGATCTGGCTTCGGCTTGGACAAGGTTTTTCAATGCAAAAGAACATGCAAGATTAAAAGAAAATAAGCGTAAACCACGCAAGCCCAAATTCCTCAAACTCACTGATGGTTCTGAAATCCAGTTACGCCCACTGATGCCTAGATTTAAGAAAAAATCAGATGGTTACGATTCAATTAGATTGGTGCAATTTGATAAATATTGTCGAATTGAGGGTAATCGAGTTAAGCTGCCAAATGGCATAGGATTTGTGAAATTTAGAAAATCACAAGATATTCTAGGCACAATTAAGAATGTGACAATCAGTAAGAGATCAGGTCATTGGTATATTTCATTTGGCAGTGAAAAAGAGTTATTGGAAAATCCAGTACATCCATCCAAAACCGCAGTTGGTGTTGATTTAGGTGTCAAGAAATTAGTCACAACATCTGAGGGTGAGGTATTTAACCCAAAGAACAGTTTTAAAACCAACCAAATTAAATTAGCTAAACTTCAACGTAAGTTGAGCAAAAAATTGAAGTTTAGTGAAAATTGGAAAAAGTTGAACACCACAATTAACAAGCTACATTATCATATTGCTAATATTCGGCATGACTACCTACATAAAGTCACGACAACTCTCAGCAAAAACCACGCAATGATCGTAGTTGAGGACTTAAAAGTAGCCAATATGTCGAAGTCAGCAAGTGGCACAATCGAGAAAAAAGGAAAGAATGTCAAAGCCAAGTCGGGCTTAAACAAGGCAATCCTAGATCAAGGTTGGTCAATGCTTGTTGATATATTGGAGTACAAACAACAATGGCGAGGTGGTTTACTCGTTAAGATTGACCCGAAATACACAAGTCAAACGTGTAGCTCCTGCGGTCATGTTGCAAAAGAAAATAGGCTTACTCAGGCACATTTTGAATGTGTTGCGTGTGGCTTTAGCGAGAATGCGGATATTAACGCTTCTCGTAATATTTTGGCGGTGGGACACACCGTTTTGTCTGTGGAGGGTGGATGCGGTAAAGGTCGCCCGATGAAGCAGAAAGCAAGCGAAATCCGTGAGGAAGTCACCTAAGAGCTGATGCTTTTAGAATCCCCCACTTGAATAAAGTGAAAGTGGTGGGAGTATGTCAAACAATGATCTTAAAATAAATTGTCCAAGACCGATGCTTAAAATCGGTCATCGCCCAGGAAGAGAATAATGAGTAAAGATAATATTCGTGAGCATTCAGCCCCTGTCTATGAAGGCATTGAAAATGCACCGGCGCGTTCCATGATGCGTGCCACCGGTTTTCAGGATGCCGATTTTAACCGGCCATTTATCGGCATTGCTTCGACCTGGGCCAATGTCACGCCTTGTAATATGCATATTGATGGTCTGGCCAGAACCGTAGAGCAGGGCGTGAGTGCGGCGGGTGGCAAGGGCATTATCTTTAATACCATTACCATTTCAGATGGCATTTCCAATGGCACCGAAGGCATGAAATATTCCCTGCTGTCACGGGAAGTGATCGCAGATTCGATTGAAACCGTGGTCGGCTGTCAGGCTTATGATGGTGTGATTGCCATTGGTGGCTGTGACAAAAACATGCCCGGTTGCATCATGGGATTGGCGCGCCTCAACCGTCCGGGGCTGTTTATTTATGGTGGAACCATTAAACCGGGCGAAGGCCATACCGACATGATTTCGGTGTTTGAAGCGGTGGGTCAATATGCCAAAGGTGAAATCAACGCGATTCAGGTCAAGCATATTGAAGAGGTTTCCTTGCCAGGTCCGGGTTCGTGTGGCGGTATGTACACGGCCAACTCGATGGCCTCTGCGATTGAAGCTTTAGGCATGAGCCTGCCGGGTTCTTCGGCACAGGAAGCGGTATCGGAAGACAAGCAAATTGACTGTGCCCGGGCCGGTGAAGCAGTGATGAACCTGTTGCGACTGGATATTAAGCCGCGCGACATCATGACCAAAGCCGCCTTTGAAAACTCGATTAAAGTCTTGATTGCGCTGGGTGGTTCGACCAATGGTGTACTGCATCTTTTAGCCATGGCACATACCGCAGGAGTGGAATTGAGTCTGGATGATTTCGTGCGGATTGGTAAAGATATTCCGGTGGTGGCCGACGTGCGTCCATCAGGTAAATATCTGATGTCAGAACTGATTGCGATTGGCGGCATTCAACCACTGATGAAGCGCATGCTGGATGCCGGCATGCTGGATGGCTCATGTCTGACGGTCACAGGTAAGACGCTGGCAGAAAATCTGGCCGATGTGCAGGACTATCCGGAAGGCCAGCAGATTATTCTGCCTTTTGATGCGCCCGTGAAAAAAGACTCGCATCTGGTGATTCTAAAAGGCAATCTGTCACCGAAGGGCGCGGTCGCCAAAATTACCGGTAAGGAAGGACTGCATTTTGCTGGCCCAGCTCGCGTGTTTGAAGGTGAGCAGGGTGCCATGCGCGGTATTCTGGATGGCGAAGTCCAGCCGGGTGAAGTGGTGGTGATTCGTGGCGTTGGTCCCAAAGGTGGCCCAGGAATGCCAGAAATGCTGAAACCGACCTCTGCGATTATCGGGAAGGGCTTAGGCGCTTCAGTTGCCCTGATTACCGATGGACGCTTCTCGGGTGGCAGTCACGGTTTTGTGATTGGTCATGTCACCCCCGAAGCTTATGATGGCGGCCCGATTGGTCTGGTACAAAATGGTGACCAGATTTCAATTAATGCGGAAACCCGGGAAATGACCTGGCATGTGGATGAGCCGGAGATTGCAGCACGTCAAGCGGCCTGGATCAAACCAAAACCGAACTATACCCATGGAGCACTGGCCAAATTCGCCAAACTGACCTCAGGTGCAGAAACCGGGGCAGTCACTGACCTGAATCTTGAGCTCTAATCCATTGTTAAACATTGAACATTTGCTTATGACTTGATATAAGTTTTTACACCATGCAGGGCTTTGGCTCTGCGATCTTAAAAATAGATTATTCTGCGCAGATTGAGCTTTGTCGAGCTGCGCACTGTCATTCTTGTCGAGGCCGATCTCATGTCCCTGTTACGCCGTTGGTTTGATCCAATCCGATCGAGTTGGTTTTACCAGAAACCAATCCGTCAAACGGTGTTATCTATTCAAGATGGGCTGAGTATCCATTTAAGACTGGATGATGTGTACAGCTATCTGGCGGTACAGCAGTTGCCCCAGCTCGAAGAAATTTTAAGTCCGCAGCTCAAGCCGCTGAAAGTGATGATTTCCAGTGCGCATGCAGAACCCCCCAATCAGATGTCTTTTGAAGAATGGCAGCATTACACGATTAATGATGCCAAGATCTTGTCGAAACAGCATCGTTTCAGTTTTCATGACACGCCAGAATTGCCAAGCGCTGAAGCCTTGCAACAGGCGGAACTGATTTTACGGCGCACCCCGTTGCGCGGGCAGGATTTCCTGTATCTGCTGGAAGATGTATTTCATATGCTCTGGCAAAAGCAGACCGGAAAATTACGTACCTTATATGCCATGGCCAGCCGCCATCATCAGCCACAGGATTTTCCCGAACGCATTTTTGACCAGACTCCGGTTCTGGCCAGCTATTTTGATTTGGGGGGCCGCCAGTATCAGGCCGTGGACGACCTGTTACGTTTAACCCGGCGTCTGGAGCAGCAGAAACTGCTCACCGGCAATCCGATTTTCCTGATCAATCATATTGAATGGCGTGAGCATCTGATCAGTGATGCCGAAGAGCTGAACGAGATCCAGTCGATGGACCCGGAACTGGATTTATATATTGCGCTGGAAGATCCGATTTCCTGGTTGTTGCTGGCCTATATCAAAGAAGAACTGGCGGATTATTATAATATCCAGCTGAAAGTCTATCCTTTGTCTTACCGTGGCCGGGATGAGTTTGACTGGAGTCTGGCCACGCGTTTATCGAAACGGACTGAGGTCGAATTTACCCCGTTCTGCCGCCCGACTGAGCCGGCGATTGCCCCCATGGCGCAGTTATTTTATAGCTGTCCTGAAGAACAGCGCATTGAGGCCATGTATCAGATCTTGCAAGCTGTCTGGACCCGTGGTCAAGACTTGTCCTATGCACCGCATTTTAAGCGTATGCAGCAGCAACTCAATATTGCCGAGCTGAGCCAGGACGATATTCTGGCCAAGTTGCAGGACAATGATATGCTCTGTGAAATGAAGTCGCAGCCGAACTTTCCGGTACTGGAACTGCGCATCGATGATCAAAGTTATACATTTAATAGCTTATATCGGGTCTGGATGATTGAAAGTATTTTCAGTAATGTGTTAGAAGAAAAGTATAAGAGTAATAATCAAACTGAAAGTGAATTGAAAAAACATGGAAAAGATCAAAGCTGAATCACTAGAACATGCACGTCAACAGATCGATGCCATTGATACAGCTTTAGTTGAGCTGATCGCTGCACGTCAATTTTATGTTGATCAAACCACCCGTTTTAAAAAAACTGAAACCGATTTACAGTCACCGGAACGTATGGAACAGATTGTAGAACATGTCAGAGCACTGGCGCAGCAGCAGGGCGTCGATCAGGAATTTATTGAACATCTGTATCGTGAAATGTTTCATTATTTCATTCAACGTGAATTGAAAGAGTTTCGCCCTTAACCAGACTTGTGCTTTAACAGAAGCCTTGCGGGGCTTCTTTTCATTTCTTTAATCGCAAAGTTGCAAAATACAAAGATAAAAAAAGCAGCCTAAGGGCTGCTATAAATTTTCAATTTTTACGGTTATTTTTTATCAGCCAGACTAAAGAACCAATTCAGGATTAATGCGGCAAAAGTCGCCGTACCAATACCACCCAGATTAAAACTGCCAAATGTCAGGGCAAAATCACCAGTACCTAAAATAATGGTCACTGCAGCCACCATCAGGTTTTTGTTTTGCGAGAAATCGACTTTATTTTCAATCCAGATTTTGGCACCGGCAATGGTAATCAAACCAAAGACCACAATCGAAGCACCGGTCAGAATCGCGGTGGGAATGGTATGAATCACCGCCCCAAACTTGGGTGATAAACCCAGGAAGATCGCAAAGACACCAGCCACTGCAAAAATGATGGTCGAATAAACCCGTGTTACGGCCATGACCCCAATATTTTCACCGTAGGTGGTCATGCCCGGGGCACCCACACCGCCTGCCAGAGTGGTTGCAACACCATCTGCAACAAAGGCTTTACCAATATGCGGATCCAGATTCTCTCCGGTCATCGCGCCTACCGCTTTGATATGTCCCAGATTTTCAGCCACCAAAATCAGTGCAATCGGTGCAATGATCAACATGGCATTGACTTCAAAAGTCGGTGCGTGGAAGGTCGGTAACCCGAACCAGGCGGCTTGCTGAATGGGCAGGAAATTGATTGCAGTGCCATAACCCATAATATTGCTGAGCACGAAATAGATCAGATAGGCCAATAACAGCCCCACCAATAATAGCAGGCGTTGCAGCAGGCCTTTGGTAAAGACGGCAATCGAGCCCATGCACATCACGGTAACGAGAGACATCCACATATTAAAGGTGTTGCCCATGACGCTTTTAACCGTGACTGGAGCAAGGTTCAGGCCAATGATCATCACCACGGCACCGGTCACTACCGGTGGCATCAGCTTTTCGATCCAGCGGGTGCCCGTCGCCATGACCAGAAAGCCCATCAGCGCATAGAAGATGCCACATGCGATAATCCCGCCTGCTGCAACGCCAATATTCGGATTCAGTCCGCCACCACCCGCATAACCAGTTGCTGCGATGACCACACCAATAAAGGCAAAGCTTGAACCTAGATAACTTGGAACCCAGCCACCGGTGATTAAAAAGAACAGAATAGTACAGATCCCTGACATTAAAATCGCCAGGTTAGGATCAAAGCCCATTAAAAAAGGTGCCAGTACAGTCGCGCCAAACATGGCAAAAGCATGTTGTACACCCAAAACGACCGTTTGTGCGGGTGGCAAATACTCTGCGGTACCTACTGGGCGTGCATCGATGCTGCCCTCATAAGGGCGCCATTTGGGAAACCAACTGGACATAAAATGAGCACTCGAAAGATAAATTGTGCACATCATACTCTTGTTCTTTAGAAGATTTAATCACTTAAACAAAATTTTTGTTCAAATTAATTCTATGACTTTATTTAATATTTTACCGGGTGGTAAAAGAATTTTGAGTTAAAACTAAAGTGAAATCAGTAGATTAATTTCTTATAATCAATAGGGCTATGTATAAATAAATCTGATTTACTATATAAAATAAAATATTTCTTGGCTATTGACTGCTCAATAAAAAAGCACATCGCGAAGATGTGCTTTTAAACAGTCTGTTTGGATTAACCGGTATTGCGTAAACCCGCAGCAATTCCGGCAATACTGACCATCAGGGCATGATCCACCGGAGTATTTTCAGCTTGCTGCTGTTGCAGATAGAGACGACGACGTTTCATCAGCTCGGCTTGCAGCAAATGTAGTGGTAGCAAATACGGTTTACGGACTTTCATGGATTGATCCAGGACGCCGTTGCTGCTGAGCAATTTGGATTCACCCTTTAACGTCAGCAAGGTCTGTACAGCATCCTGCAAACGCTGGCGCAGCTCTGTGCCGAGTACTTTGAGATCTTCATCTTGAGTTAAATGTGATTCATAGTACAGGGCCACATGTGCATCGGCTTTGGACAGCACCATTTCCAGCATATCAATCAGGGTCTGAAAATATGGCCACTCTGCCAGCATCTCATCGAGTACCGCCCGTTGCCCCTGATCCAGTACTTTATTCAGCGCGGCACCGGTACCCAGCCAAGCAGGTAACATCAGACGAATCTGGGTCCAGGCAAATACCCACGGAATCGCACGCAAGGATTCAATCCCGCCACTGACTTTACGTTTCGCCGGCCGTGAACCCAGCGGCAACATTTGCAGTTCAAGTTCCGGAGTGACAGTGCGCAGGTATTTGACAAAGTGCGGGTTTTCCCGCACGGTCTGGCGATAGACCTGAACCGAGAGTTCGGTCATTTGATGCATCAAGTCGCGCCATTCCTGTTTTGGCTCGGGTGGCGGGAGCAAGGTTGCTTCTAAGGTCGCAGCGGTATAAATTTCCAGATTTTGCAGGGCAATTTCTTCCAGTCCGAATTTAAAGCGGATCATTTCACCCTGTTCAGTCACCCTAATCGTGCCTGAAATCGACCCCGGTGGCTGTGAGAACAAGGCTTGCTGGGTTGGCGCACCGCCACGGCTGATCGAACCGCCACGGCCATGGAACAGGGTCAGCTGAACGCCATGTTGCTGGGCAATCGTCGTCAGTTCTTCCTGGGCACGGTACTGCGCCCAGTTGGCCGACATAAAACCGGCGTCCTTGGCTGAATCCGAATAGCCAATCATCACTTCATGCTTGCCCTGAATATGCTGTTTATACCAATGCATATTGAACAGGGTCGACATGGTCTCGGCTGCACCGTCCAGATCTTTGAGGGTTTCAAACAGCGGTACCACTCGTAAGGCGTGCTTGATACCCGCTTCTTTTTGTAGAAGCAATACCGCCAGCACATCACTTGGATATTCCGCCATGGAAATAATATAGGCACCCAGAGACTCACTTGGCTGTTCTGCCAGGGTGCGCATGGTGGCAAAGACTTCCTGTACATCCGGGTGTTGAATCAGACTGCCGGCTGGCTCATTCAGATGTTTTGGGAGCAAGGGACGTTTGCTTTGCAATTCTTGCAGTAAAAAGTTTTGACGTGCCTGTTCGGTCCAGGTGTCAAAATTTCCCAGCCCTAAATATTCGGTAATCGCCGAGATTGTCTGACGGTGACGTCCTGATTCCTGACGAATATCCAGTTTCAGTAACTCAATCCCAAAGCTGTTGACCCGGTAAATAAAGTCCAGCAGGCTGCCATTGGCAATTTCGGCCAGATTGCAGTCCATTAAGGAGCGATAGCAGGTCAATAGTGGCTGTAATAGCTCATCTTTACTTTTAATGACTAAACTCTCATCGGCATCATTGCCCTTTAATTTTTCTGCCAGCCAGTGTCGGGTCGCTTTCAGGCGGCTACGGGTATCACGTAAATATTCACGGTAGGGTTCTGGATGATCCAGACCCAATGCCTCGGAGATTTCCGTACTACATTGCTGAATGGAGAGTTCCCAGCGCAGGTTTTCAATATCGCGTACATAGAGATCGGCTGCTTTCCAGCGCGACAGCCACAACACTTCTTGCGTCACATTATGGGTAACATTCGGGTTGCCATCGCGGTCACCACCCATCCAGGAAGCAAAACGTACCGGTGCAATATCTAAGGGCAGGTTCTGGCCGCATTGCGCTTGCACCATGCCATTTAGTTCCCGGATAAATTTCGGGACTGCATTCCACAGGGTCTGTTCAATGGTAGTAAAACCCCATTTGGCTTCATCGATCGGGGTCGGACGATGCTGACGGATTTCATCGGTTTGCCAGGCCGAGCTAATCAGCTGTTTCAGATCTGCCAACACCGCCTGACGTTCACGCGGCGTGAGTTTCTGCTGGTCGAATTTGGACAGGGCATTATTGATACCATCATATTTTTGGATCAGGGTGCGGCGGCTGACTTCTGTCGGATGCGCGGTCAGTACCAGTTCAATTTTTAATTCACAAATTTGCTGGTATAGCGTGTCGGCAGAAATCTCCTGCTGTTTAAATTTTTCAAATAACGGTACCAGAGGATTAGGGGATTCTGCCGTGTCATCGAATTCGCTTTGGCGACGACGACGCACCACATGATATTGTTCGGCAATATTGGCAAAGTTCAAAAAATGGGTAAAGGCACGGGTTAGAGGCAGGATTTCCGCATCTTCCAGACTCAAAAATAATTGTTCTAGCTGTTTTTCTGCTTCGACCTGTCCATCACGTGCGCCTTTAGATAAAGCACGAATCTGCTCAATCTGATTAAACAAATCCTGCCCCGCATGTAATTTTAAGGTTTCCCCCAGCAAATTACCCAGTAAGCGTACGTCTTCGCGTAGTGGTGCATCAATTTGTTGAATCATTTTTATATTCCCTTAAATGCTTGCTTTGACTATACCGCGACTGTAGGACAATCCAAGTCCTTTACAGACAAAAGTTGCAGATATTTTGCAGATTTTTTAGCAAATTTTAGCCAGTATCCTGTCGCCAGCACTCAAGCGATCAGAAGGGATTTAGCCAGATATTCCGTATTTCAGCATAAACAGCTCAATCGCCTGACTAATGATCTGCTGCTGTTCTGTACTGGAGGGCGGAGCTGTAAGTCCGAGCAGGATTTTTTGATGACGTGTTCCGGTCAATAGGCACACGATCAGTTCGGTCTGTTTCTCGGGTCGATCGACCTGAATAAACTGGTAGTGCTGCGCCAGCGCAAAGAAATCATGCCAGACCGCCTCCAGTTTGGCATGCGAGGCCTGATAAAACTGCTCTGCCAGCGGGCTTTGCTGCGAGGCCAGCTCCATGAGTAATAGGTCCAGTTTGATGGCTTCAGGCAGGCTAATAATATTCAAAGCGCGTAAACAGGCCCGATAAAATTCCTGAGCAAAGTCACTGCTTGGCTGCAAGACCTGCGGATGCTCATGCAGAATGGCTTCACAGGTATCTTCAATGGCACAGCTGAACAGCGTCGCCTTGTCCTGAAAATGGTTATAGACCGTCAGTTTGCTCACCCCGGCTTCACGGGCAATCTGGTTCATGCTGGAGGCATGATAACCATGCGCTAAAAATAGCGCTTTGGCCGCGCTCAGGATGCGTTGGCGTTTCTCCAGATCTTTCGGTCGTCCTACAGGTATTTGCACAATTTCTTCCAAAAAAAGTCAACTTGGTCATTGCTTTGAGGGTTCTGTTGTAATTAGTGTACCGGGTGGTATATTAATTAAAAAATAAGCAATTCAATATATCAGCATAGTTTGCCCGAAAAAAGATGATCAGATAAGAGCGAATAAGATGAGCAGGATTTACAGCGTGTTGGCTGGCATGATGATGCTTTGCAGTGTGACCTTAAATGGGTGCAGTAAAGATACAATCGCCGCAGAACAGGAAGTTCCCTTTGTCATGGTGACCACACCGAGCACTTCACAGCATGAACTGAAAAGTTATGCCGGCGACGTGCAGGCGCGTCAGCAAACAGCACTGGCCTTTCGGGTAGCGGGACAGGTGACCCAGCGCTTCGTCGATGTCGGGGACCAAGTCAAAGTCGGACAGGTGCTGGCCACACTGGATGTAAAAGATGCCCAGTTGCAGCTGAATGCGGCACGTGCCCAGCTGGAAAACGCGCAGTCTGCCAGTAAAATTGCTCAGGATGAACTACAGCGTTTCAAGCAGCTGTTACCGGTCAATGCCGTGAGTCGCTCGCAATATGATGCCATCGATAATCAATATAAAGCTGCACAGTCGAGTCTGAAACAGGCGCAATCCAATTATGATACTGCCAAAAACCAGACCACTTATAACCAGCTGATTGCCACTAAAAATGGCGTGATCACGGCACGCAATATCGAAACGGGTCAGGTGGTCGCAGCCGGGCAAGCGGTATATGAGTTAGCCATTTCCGGTGAGCGTGAAGTGGTGATTGGCGTGCCGGAACAGGCCATTTCAGAGGTCAAGGTCGGACAGCCTGCCACGGTGACTTTATGGTCCAAACCTGAAGAAAAATTTAGTGCCTTTGTCCGTGAAATATCACCAGCTGCGGATCAGTCCCGTACCTTCCGGGTCAAAGTCTCACTGCGCGAAGGCAATGCTCAGATCCAGCTCGGACAAAGTGCCCGGGTGTTTTTTCAGCACAGCCGGGACAATAGGCTCAGTGTACCGCTGTCCAGTGTCTCAGCCACAGATCAACAAGCCTATGTGATGCTGGTCAAGCCGGATCATACTGTACACAAAGTCCCGGTGACTTTAGGGGCTTATGGTCGCGATAGCGTACCGGTACTCAGTGGCCTGAAAGCGGAAGATTATGTGGTGATTGGCGGCGTACATTTGCTGCGTGACCAGCAAAAAATCAATCCGATTAATCGTGAAAACCGTCCTGTGACCGTTCAGGCAGGGAGTTAAATATGAACTTTAACCTGTCGGAATGGGCTTTAAAGAATAAGGGCCTAGTACTGTATTTTATGATCCTGCTCGGGCTGATTGGCATCGTGTCCTATTCCCAGCTGTCGCAAAGTGAAGATCCGCCTTTTACCTTTAAAGTGATGGTCATTCAGACCTACTGGCCGGGTGCCAGTGCCAAAGAAGTGTCCTTACAGGTCACGGATCGGATTGAAAAGGAACTGATGACCACGGGGCAATATGACCGCATCATGGCCTATTCGCGTCCGGGTGAATCCATGGTGACCTTTATTGCCAAGGATTCTCTGGCTTCGAAAGATGTGGCCGATGTCTGGTATAACGTGCGCAAGAAAGTCAGCGATATCCGGCATGAATTGCCGCAAGGAGTACAAGGCCCATTCTTTAATGATGAATTCGGCGATACCTTTGGCAATATCTATGTGCTCAAAGGCAAAGACTTCGATTATGCGACCCTCAAGGAATACGCCGACCGTTTGCAGCTACAACTGCAACGGGTCAAAGATGTCGCCAAAGTCGATTTAATCGGCCTGCAAGACCAGAAAATCTGGATTGAGATTTCCAATACCAAAGCTATCCAGCTCGGAGTTCCAGTCAGCGCCATTCAGCAGGCTTTGCAGCAGCAAAATGCCATGACCCATGCCGGTTTTTTTGAAACCGGTTCAGACCGGATTCAGGTTCGGGTCAGCGGTGCCTTAAACAGTATTGAAGAATTACAGCAACTGCCACTTTTGATAAATGGCAAAACCATTCAGCTGGGAGATGTCGCTGAGATCTATCGTGGCTTTAGTGATCCGGCCCAACCCCGGATGCGTTTTATGGCTGAAAATGGCATTGGGATTGCCGTGTCCATGCGCAAAGGCGGCGATATTCTGGCACTGGGCAAACATCTGGAACAGGAATTTGCCCGTCTGCAAAAAACCTTGCCCCTCGGCATGGAGTTGCAAAAAGTCTCCGATCAGCCAGTGGCAGTCAAACGCAGTATCAATGAATTTATGAAAGTGCTGGCAGAGGCAGTAATTATTGTGCTGCTGGTCAGTTTCTTCTCGCTGGGTTTTCGTACCGGACTGGTGGTGGCCTTTTCGATTCCGCTAGTATTGGCCATGACCTTTGCCGGCATGCATTTATTTGATGTCGGCCTGCATAAAATTTCCTTGGGTGCCCTAATTCTGGCACTTGGTCTTCTGGTCGATGATGCGATTATTGCCATTGAAATGATGGCGATTAAAATGGAGCAGGGCTATAGCCGGCTTGAAGCAGCAGGCTTTACCTGGAAAACCACCGCCTTTCCAATGCTGACCGGCACCCTGATTACCGCCGCCGGATTTTTACCGATTGCCACAGCAGCATCGAGTACCGGTGAATATACCCGTTCTATTTTTCAGGTGGTCACGATTGCACTGCTGATGTCCTGGATTGCCGCGGTGTTATTTGTGCCTTATCTGGGCGATAAACTGCTGCCCAATTTCAACAAAGACTTGATACAAAAAGCGCCGTGGTATCAGCGCCTTTGGGCGCGTTTGCGCAAGCAGCCCGAACCCCAGCCGGTCGTGCATCATGCCGGCGAACAGCATGACCCTTATCAAACCCGGTTTTATCAAGGTTTTCGCCGTTGGGTAAATACCTGTGTGACCTATCGTAAGACCGTGATTACAGCAACGGTAGGAATTTTTATTCTCTCCATTTTAATGTTTAAGCTGGTGCCACAGCAATTTTTCCCGCCCTCGAATCGGGCTGAAATTTTGGTGGATCTCAAACTTGAAGAAGGCGCCTCTCTGAAAGCCACCGAAGCTGCGGTGAAAAAAGTTGAAGCCTTTTTGTCGAAACAGCAGGGCATTGATAACTATGTGGCCTATGTCGGAATTGGTTCTCCGCGTTTCTATTTACCGCTGGATCAGCAGCTGCCGCAAACCAGTTTTGCCCAGTTTGTGGTGCTGGCATCCTCTTTGGAAGATCGTAACGAAATCCGTCAATCCTTGAGTGACCAGATTCGGCTGTTATTACCGGAAGTCCGTACCCGGGTGTCCCTGCTGGAAAATGGCCCTCCAGTCGGTTATCCATTGCAGTTCCGGGTCTCTGGTGAAGATCTGGGACTGGTTCGTGAATGGGCGCAGAAAGTCGCCGCAACCGTGGGCGATAATCCGAATACCACCAATGTACATCTAGACTGGGGTGAGCCGAGCAAAGTCATCAAACTGGAGATCGATCAGGATCGTGCCCGTCAGTTGGGCGTGACTAGCAGTGAGCTGGCCAATGTGCTGAACAGCTCGATTTTGGGGGCCGGCATTGATCAGTATCGGGAAAAGCGTGAACTGATTGAAATCCGTTTACGTGGTGCGCAGGCTGAACGCGTTGATGTCGCTTCTTTAAGCAGTCTGGCGATACCGACGTCACGTGGTACTTCGGTACCGTTGGCACAGCTTGCCAACATTGAATATAGCTTTGAAGAAGGCTTGATCTGGCATCGGAATCGTTTACCGACCATCACAGTGCGTGCCGATATTCGCACGGCCTTACAGCCGGCCACTGTGGTGAATGAATTACACGATTCACTGCACCAACTTCGAGCTGAGTTGCCGAATGGCTATCTGCTGGAAGTCGGCGGCACGGTCGAAGAATCCGCACGTGGCCAGAACTCGGTCAATGCTGGCATGCCTTTATTCCTGGCGGTGGTGATGACCCTGTTAATGATTCAGCTCAAGAGCATCTCACGGGCCTTTATTGTATTCCTGACCGCACCTTTAGGCATTATCGGGGTGGTGTTATTCCTGTTACTTTTCAATAAACCTTTCGGTTTTGTGGCCATGCTCGGGACAATTGCGCTCTCTGGAATGATCATGCGAAATTCCCTGATTCTGATTGACCAGATCGAGCAGGATATTCAGGCCGGAGAATCCCAATGGGATGCCATTATCAATGCCACAGTCCGCCGTTGTCGCCCGATTGTCTTGACCGCATTGGCCGCTGTTTTAGCCATGATTCCCTTGTCCCGCAGTATTTTTTTCGGGCCGATGGCAGTGGCAATTATGGGTGGTTTAATTGTGGCGACACTTCTGACCCTGTTTTTCCTGCCTGCCTTATATGCACAATGGTTTAAAGTGAAAAAAAGTTTAAATTCTGTTTAAAATTGTCATAATTTCAGGTGCGAAATATTGAAATTTTCAATATAGTAGCAGCTGAGATTTTTATAATTTAAAAAAATAAGTAACTACTGCATTGGCCGAACTGCCAATCCGGTAATGAGGTTAAACCAAACATGACTCAAACTACATTAACCAAGATGCGACGTTCCGTAGCGATGGCTTATGTCTTCATGTTTTTGGCCTTATTTACGCTATTTAGTGGACTTTTTGCTTACTGGTTGGCCCGTAAAGTGACGCAAGTCGATTATGCCGAAGTCTGGTTACAAGCACAGGCCTTGTGGATCATGCGAAATATCATGATTTATACCATTTTGGCGCTCTTTGCTGCGCTGTGGTTTATTCCGCTGTTTTTCTTTGCCTGGGACAGCCAGTTATGGGTCAAAGCCTGTGTCGTGACCGGGGTGATTTTCAGCTTTATTGCCTTTATTTTCCTGCTCAATGCCTGGTTTAAAGGCATCCATAAATTCTCTCAAAATAAAGCCGTGTTCTAAAGCATATAATTTTTTTCATATTTCCCCTTGTAAAATCAGGTTTGACCCCAATTTCAGACCTCAGTTGAATATTAAACAAAATTCCGTGAGGAGCATCGCCAGACATGGCTAAACGTGATTATTATGAGGTTTTGGGCGTCGCTAAAACCGCTAGTGATGATGAAATCAAAAAAGCCTACCGTAAGTTGGCGATGAAATATCATCCAGACCGTAACCCGGACAATGCTGAAGCTGAAGATAAATTTAAAGAAGCAGCAGAAGCCTATGAAGTGCTGTCTGATGGTGAAAAGCGCAGCATGTACGACCGTATGGGCCATCAGGCCTTTGAAGGGGGTATGGGCGGCGGTGGCGGCTTCGGTGGTGGTTTCAGCGCAGAAGACATTTTCAGCCAGTTCGGTGATATTTTCGGTGGTGCTTTCGGTGGCGGCGGTGGTCGTGGCCAGCAACGTGCACGCCGTGGTTCGGACTTACGCTATGTGATGGAATTGACCCTGGAAGAAGCGGTCAAAGGCGTCAAGAAAACCATTACTTTTACTGCACCGGCACCATGTGATGCCTGTGATGGTAAAGGCTCAAAAAATCCAAATGATGTAGAAACCTGCCGTACCTGCCATGGTGCCGGTCAAGTGCGTATGCAGCAAGGTTTCTTCTCGGTGCAGCAAACTTGTAGTACCTGTCGCGGTCAGGGCAAGATCATCAAGAACCCATGTAATAAATGTCATGGTTCAGGTGTGTCGGATCGTCAGCAAACGCTGGAAGTTACTATTCCTGCGGGTGTGGATAATGGCGACCGCGTACGCTTGACCGGTAAAGGTGAAGCGATTCGTGATGGTCAGTCAGGTGATTTGTACGTCGAAGTGGTGGTGCGTGAGCACGAAATCTTCCAGCGTGATGGTGCTGACCTGTATATGGATGTGCCGGTTTCAATCGCCGATGCAGCGTTAGGTAAGGAGGTTCAGATTCCGACTCTAGACGGTCGAGTAAGCCTGAAAATTCCTGAAGGGACGCAAACGGGTAAACTGTTCCGCTTACGTGGCAAAGGTGTTAAACCGGTACGTACCAGCATGCAAGGTGATTTGCTGTGCCGTATTGTAGTGGAAACACCAGTTAATTTAAGTGCACGTCAACGTGAACTGTTGAAAGAGCTGCAAGAAACTATGGATGGTGAAGACAGTAAATCATCACCAAAGAAAAAATCATTCTTTGATCGTTTGTTTGATTGATCGAATGAAAATAAAGAAGGACGCTGCGGCGTCCTTTTTTGTGCTTTAAATTTATACTATGATAGAAATAGAATTAGGTACTTGAAATGGGATTTCGCATAAGAGTTTTTATGTTAAATCTAGCCTGTTTGCCCTTTTATTTTTGAATTGTTTACTAGATGGCAGCATAGTTGAGTAAAATCGAATAATATGATTAGAATCATGAAATTTAGTGCGTAATCCAGACTATTACTTTAAATAGTTAGCTTTTTACTCTCTACAATTCAGATTAATATAATTATCTATATTGGATATAGGCACATTCAATGAAAATTTTTAAATATTCATTTGTAATTCTAGCTGTAGTTTCAGTCTCTGCTTATACCATGAGTGACCGGCAGTCCACACAGTTTCAGGTCAAAATAAAAGTCAATGAAATTTGTGATATCGGCACAGGTTCTACTTCTAATATAGATTTTGGTACGATTTCTCGTAATACCCAAAATATCCAGGCAACGGGTAGTCTAAATGTCTCATGTACTAATGGTACGCCTTACAATATTTCACTAAATAGTGATGGTACACTAAAGAATACTCAGGATGCTTCCTTGAAGCTTTCATATCGACTTTATCAAGATGCATCTATGAGCAAAGAATGGGGAAACAGCTCTGAAAATCTTTTTTCACAACACGGTACAGGACAAACTCAAAATATTACCATTTGGGGGAAAGTGCCTGATACTAACGTTCCTGCCGGTCAATATATAGATACAGTTACTGCTACGATTACCTATTAAATATAGAGTTTTCTAATAAGTTAAAGTCACAGTAATGGTATCGGAATATTTCCCTATACTGCTAATGCTTTGCGATGGGACCATCGCATAAACAGGGATAGTCTGGTGGGTTATAGAATATGAAGTATCCGCCTGCCAAATGTTCGAGTGACTTGGATCCTGATATAAACCGTATTGAATATAACTTCCTAAAGAATTTTTCATACGTCTTTGTGAGCCCAATGGATTTAGACCATTATTTAAACTTACCTTCATATTGGTACCCATTGGACATGCTAATTGAATAGTCCCTGAACGATATAAAGTATTATTCAATAGCTCCACTGAACTAAAATCTATATCTGATGCAGATAAAATCAAACAGCTATTTTCATAGTTAGAATTGACGACTATATTGTTAGTTGAGCTATTTTGACTAGCTAGAGCTTCTAAATCTGAAGGTACTTCTAAGCCATAGCGATAAGCATAGTATAGCTTTATGGAAGTACTATTGGTTTTATAGGAGCCGGCAGGTACATTTTGTCCTGCAAGAACTTGACCATACATTTTGACTAATGTACTCGGACTTCCTGTATTAGCACCTACTTGAACAGACTGGCACTGAGCTGTATTTTTAGCGTCTGAGTTTGGTATCTTGCGTGTTCGTGCGACATCATAATATAAGTTATAATTTAATAAGGAAGCAGGATAGTTATCATAGTTAATCATTGTGCGAGGATCTTTAGCCGCTGGATCTATACTATCAACTACCATACATATCTTATATGTCACGGGCTGACTCCAGTTTGAATTACATGTTACGGTAATATCCGTAGAAGCTGTCATCGAGCCTTGAATATTCGCTGTGCCTAGGCTTAAATTACCTCCACTTACCCAGCAACTCTCTGCATAAGCAGATGAAGAGCATATGCTATAAGCTAAAAACAATAAGCTCATACAAGCTAAACGCTTGATGAGGCCATAAGCTTTGATTCGGTTAAATTGATGAGTTATTGACATACCACCCTTCCTAAATCGCTAAAACCTTCAAGAGTGGAAACTTCAGGAAGATTCACTTGGCATTGCTTAAGCTCATCGCCAATATATAATTTATTATTTTTCACATCATCTAAATATACAATACCATCATGAGCTACAATGGTTTTAGGAGGCTGCTGTATTGATGGTTGAATATCCCAAACAGATTTACCCACTGCTAGATTCTCTCCCTGATCATCGACTGCCTGTAATTGAACGGATTTCACTTGATACATTGGAAAACGAACGAATACACCACTTGCCTGACGAGGTACAACATCTTGCTGTGTTGTTTCTATTTTTAAATTTATGGGTAGGTTCAGGGTATCAACTGCTACACTATTATGCTGATATGGATTTAGACGATCCAATAGCAAATATCCTTTCTGATTAGTTTTACCAATCAAACGATTCTCCATACGCACCGGTACGCTAGCAATATTATCTGTTGAGACAATAGCAAATGAACCGTTACTCAAACGCGTGGGTAGTATCACGTCTTTTAGAATAACTAACCCTCCGTTGACTGAGGCAAATGCACTGGTATTATTTTGTTGGTCTGATGCTGTATGTTGCACATTTAATTGTGCTAACCCATAGCGACCGAGATAGTCGATCTGCCCCTGAAACTGTGAGTATTGATCTGTACGATTGGCCATGGCTTGCCATCCCATCCCTCCCTGATCTTGATTTAGCGTATGCATTATATTCACACCAAACTGTTTGTTATCATGACTACGCTGTATTGATGCTGTGGCTGAGTTACGTTGCGCCCACGGGATATTAAGTGATAGATAATAACTATCTTTCTTATTAATTAAATCATGCGTATAACCTAAATTTAGGTTCATACGTTGCGGCAAGATATAAGACCAGTTTAGCAATACAAACTTACTCTCTTGCTCCGTATATTTTTGCTGGATATAGCTACTTCCCAACTGACCAATTTTAGTATTAAAACCTATATAAAATTGGTCTGACCTACTGGCAAATGCCGCATCATTCAAGCTAGCAATATCATTAAACTCACCAAACTGTCGTAGCCCATTATAATTTAAACTTATTAATGTAGAGTTCCAACTATAACCTAGGCCTAATAATTGTCCATGTTGCTCAGGTGTACGACTATAAGCATAAGAGAGATTAAGCTGTCCTGCACGTTTGCCTAATTGATAAAGTGTGCCTAGTCCTACCTGTTGCAATTGATCGGTCAATTCAGTATGTGTTTCCAGAGTAAGTTTATTTGATATTCCATAACGATAGCTTCCACTAAATGCAGGATCTTGTGCATAATCAAATGAAGATAAGCCATAATTTAACTTTGGATAACCTAAATTAAAAGACCAGTCATTTAAGCTTTTTGCGAGTAGATTATTCGTACCATATAAGGGAATATTCAGTACTTGCTGTTGACCATTAATATCTGTAATGACCATTTGTGCATTGCCTGCACCTGTAATACTGGGGACTGATTGAATATCAAATTGTCCTGGTACGACATCTTGAGAAGCCTGCTTAATACCATTAATTATTAAATCTACTTGTGAAGGCAATGCTACCTGACCTTTAAAACTCATTAAGGGGGTCGTCACGGTATAGGGTTGTAAAGCAAAATTTTTCGATAAACTAAAACCACTCAAGCGAGTAGAGCGTGTCCATGACAGTGCATTACTTTGTGCATCACCTAAACGTAGTCTAAGCAATTGTTCTGGGATATCTTTTTCCCAATATGTATCCAGTATATGATGATTTATAAAGGCATTATCTTGATATTGGTAGCTACTAGAAAGGCTGAATACCCCACCAAATAGCCCAAAAACACGAAATTCATTCCAACCATTTAAAGAAAATATATTCTCATGCTGCTGAGCAAAGGCAGTGTAATTGAGCAAGACACCTGTTTTTTCATGCAATGGATTAACTTTTGCAGCAGGCAGATGCTGATAGCCATATTGATGTTGACTGCTTAACAGTGTAATAGGTACTTGGATTGAAATTTTTTGATTGAGGTCGTCATATTTATAGCTTAGCCCTACAATCTGATCAAGTGCGATATAGGGTACCTGATCAATTATGATTGGTGTTATCTCGGCAGTAATGGCGAAATTTTTTAAGGAAGCTACATCAATATAGAGTTGCTGATCTTGTTGTAAAAAATGACCAATTTGAATCTGTGCAGACTGATTTACTTCTACATCCAAATACAATTCCTGTTGAATCGCACTGTCTATATTATTGGATAAGTATTGTTCTGCAAATGTTGTCGGTGCTGTGACCAGCATCATTCCTGCAAGTATAAAATTGCTTGCTCGAACCTTCAATGATCAGAAACTCCCTATACCTAAAGCTTATTCTGTATCAGGGAGATAATGGTAGAGTTTGTTCACGAAGATCCATATTAACTACAGCTATAAACTTTCCGCCACGCGTAACATTTATATTATTTGGAATTTTCCATTGCATGCTTTTCCCACTAAGTACATAACCCATCAATCCCATTTGAATTGGTATTTTTTTGCCTTGCGCATCCATGTAGGAAAACTGACTAAAGCGCTTATAATGACTAGACTGATTGTTGATTGTTAGTGTTTGCGTATTATATTTAAAGCTCATACCTTGCAGGGATGTTATGCCTTGATCTATATCATTACTGTCCGATACTTTTAAAAAAACAGGAATGGAATATTTGAGTAACAATTGTAGACCACTTTGTACATCAGTCTGGGAGTTAGGTAATTCATCCACGATGAGGCGATAAGCTTGTTCAGTCGTATTTGCTATTTGAGTATTGCGGATCAATCGAACCAATTGCCGTTGTCCGGCAGGAATGCTAATGACCATAGGACTAGCAATTAGATCTTTGGAGTTTGTTAAAATATCTTGTTGATTGCTTTGTGTCCAAGCGTTCACTCGTACTTGTGCACGAATACTCTCATTACCTGTATTGGTCAACCAAAGTTCTTTGACTTTTTCTTGCGGTGAAAATTCTAATAAAATAGGCGCAACTTGCAAACTGGCAGCATGCGCCTGTGTTATAAAAATACTAGCTGCCAAGATTCCTGCACCACAAATGTGGAATACATGAGAGAATTTGGCTGGCTTTTTCATGTGGACTCTTTACGATAATAAAAATTAATAAGTTACTGTGGCTGTGACGGTATCTGCATAGTTACCAGCGCGTACATTTGTAGAGCCAGATAATTTAGCAACTACCGGGATAGTCTGTACACTACCTGAACCAGTTGCAGAATATCGATTATTGTCGTTGTCCCACTCTGCTGTATCACTGGATGCTTTAAATAATTGATAAGCAATGCTAGACGTAGGGTCAGTCGTATGAGTCATTTTTCCACTACTAGATAAACCAACGCTGTAGGGTGTCTGACTGGTACAGGTTACATTTAGATTACCTGTTTTATCTGTTGCTGCGATACCACTATTTACTTTATCAAAATCGATATCTGTAGCACTGATCGCACATGTTGATACAACTTCAATTTTAACTTTAAAAGTTGCATCCGCAGTTTTAGTAGAAGCATTTGTTTGTCCTGCTATAAATACGCCAGAAGAAAGCAATAATGCTGTAGTGATAAAGTTTTTCATATAAGGGCCTATTAATAATGAAACAGATGGTTTTTTTAAAAACTTGCTGTTATTTTTTAATAGTTTCATAAAAAAATTTTACTACTAAAAAATAGAGTGTGAAACATATCACATTTTATGACTTTTTCAATATTTATTGACGTTATGTTAAGCGACTTTAATTCGTATCCTGGACGGCACACCCGACGCTGATTTAAGAAATCTAAATAATAAAAAACCCCAGCATCCTGCCGGGGTTTTTTATCGTTGCTGATTGTGCTGTTGTACCCTCTGGTCCATGTGCAATAACTTATAATTTTTGTTTTATGTTATGGAACATCCTGTTCCTGATGACTTGATCATAGGAAAATTCCAGTATGCCGCATAGCAGCAAAGGGCCGAGATTGATGTGAGCCTAAGCGTACAAAATAGCCTAAATTTCATCCACAGTAATTGGGGATAGTTTTCGCCCTGGAAGAGCTGAGAACATTGGGAAAATGCCAAAATTGAGCATTTTTTAGACGATTTTATTGGCGAAAGATTACAAATCTGCTTAAAAAAAACACGAGTTGTTAAAACGTGTGTTTTTTGATCTTGAAGGTTGTGTGTTTTTTTTGTCTTAAACCTTTGATAAATAATATTATTTAAAATCGCTGTTATTCACCAATTAAAATGTCTATGCGAAAAACCACTTAAAATGTCCTGTTTTTAACCACAAGAGTCAAGCACAGGATTTAAATTTCTTTGTTCAATAACAGCTTTCTGAGCTTTACGGCTCGGCATACTTTTCTTGGCACGGGAACGTTTATTCTGTTTCTC
>NZ_VPCO01000025.1:0-41861 GCF_013418175.1 Acinetobacter sp. YH12200 | reverse complement strand
GATTCGGTTAATGGTCGATGCAGGTTCTTTGAGTTTCGCGCACATTTGGCGAACTTCTGATTGAACTGCTCAATAAAGCAGGGCAACCAGGCATTTGCTTCTGCAATCGAACAGATGCCTTCCAGGCGCATCTCCTTGATCAAACGGTCCTGAAGGGTTCTATTCGCTCGCTCTACGCGACCTTTGGCCTGGGGTGAATTGGCGAAGATAATATCAATGTTTAACTCATTCAGAATCCGCCCAAATTGCGTGATCTCGCTGTCCTGGCTCGATTTCTGGTTCATTCGGAATACCGAATGTTTATCGCTATAAAAGGCCAGAGGCTTACCGTATTGTTCAATGTAGGCTCGGGTTGAAAGCATATAGTCAAAGGTCGTTTCCGCCTCACAAAAGCGCAGATGCAACAGCTTTCCAGTGGCATCATCGATATAAACCAACAAGCAGCATTTGGGGGCTCGACCTTCAAACCAGTCATGATATGAGCCATCAATCTGGATCAGCTCACCGAAGCAATCACGGTTATAGCGTGGCTGATATGGGCGTTTAAGGCGCTTGGATCGCGGAATCCAGAGGTCATTTGCAGTCATCCAGCGCCGAAGCGTTTCTACCGGGATATTCAGGTCAAATATGCTGCTGAGCTTCTCATGGGCCAAGGTGGGTCCAAATCCAAGCAGATGTTCAGAAATAATGGAAAGACATTTTGATTTTAATAAATCATCATGGCGACGATGACCTGGTTGACCACGACTGGCATGCGCCATACCTGAGACACCATCTTGATTGAGCTTTTGTAATAACCGGGTAATTTGACGGGTTGAAAGATTGAGGATTTCAGCAGCACGGACTTGGGTAATACGTTGATCTCGAACGTCTTGCAGAACAGCAAGACGTTGAATTTCTTTGTCAGACATAGTGATCAGCATCTATATTTCATATCCAGTCCATGATGTTTAAACCATCATAAACTAGACATTTTTATTGGTGAGAATATAGACATTTTGAATGGTGAGTAACAGACTGATTTCGTATAATGTATATTATGTTAAATTGAGTACATGATACTTTAAGTTCATCTATCTTCTACTGTTCATAAAAGTTAATTTTGAAATTTTCAGCTTCATTACTTTTTAATGTCAACAGCTCATTTCTTTATAGAGATATGCCTCAAAATCTTAATGAGGTAAATCTCATATTTCCTTTTTTTCAAATGAAATTTCTCATACGCTATTACGTTAGCTATTACATTTAGTGTGATCATGTTAGTTTGGCTGCTTCAACACCTTCATGTAATTTTACTGGTGTATCTTCTTGCTAATATATTTATTGACCCTGCCAAACTTGGTAAAGGCCTATCCTTATCTAAAGCATTTTTCTGCTATTTATTAATCAGATAAATTTTGATGAATATCATAATTATTAATTTATTCAATAATTTTAGATGCTTAATTAAATCTAGAGCCATATCCTAAAAGGACATAAAAACTCTGATAGAAATGGTTGCTCAAAATGTGAGAGATAGAATGCTGTAAACCATAGGCGGTATTCTGTTCTATTAAGATTTAGACAATGGCGGTATCTAGTTTTACTTAAAATCATGTCAATCACAGCTCTATGAATAATTGATAAATCTCGAATGCATTCTGTTATTAAATGTTGAGACCGAATGCATAAAGCTAGAAAGCCTCTAAGATATTTCTAAACTTTGTACAGAAAAAGGGAAAACATGAATAACTATCCTGAAACCCCTGCTTCAACTGAAACTCAAGATCATCAACCTGGTGTGCAAACCAAAATGGATCCTGCACCGGAAGTCATCAAACCGAATTATAAAGGTAGCGATAAACTTAAAAGTAAAATCGCCCTGATCACAGGTGGCGATAGCGGTATAGGTCGGTCAGTCTCGGTCTTGTTTGCCCGTGAAGGTGCTGATATTGTGATTTGTTATCTGGATGAAGATCAGGATGCTCAAGATACCAGAAAGATGGTAGAGGATGCAGGACGGCGTTGTTTACTGATCAAGTGTGATTTACAAGATCAAGATGAAATCAAGAAAATGGTTGAGCAGACGCTTCAGGAATTTAAAACCATTAATATTCTGGTCAATAATGCCGGGGTTCAATATCCGCAAAAAAGTATTAGCGATATTTCTCCTGAGCAACTTTTTAAGACCTTTAATGTGAATATTCTGTCGATGTTTCACTTGACTCAGGCTGTGATTCCGCACATGCAAGAAGGTGACAGCATTATTAATACCACCAGTATTACCAGTTATCATGGACATGATGAACTGATTGATTACTCAAGTACCAAAGGTGCCATCACCACATTTACCCGCAGTCTTTCCACCAGTTTGTTAAAAAATAAAACCGGGATCCGGGTCAACGGCGTAGCACCCGGCCCCATCTGGACTCCCCTCATTCCAAGCAGTTTTGATGAAGAACAGCTCAAAGAGTTCGGTAAACAGACACCCATGGGTCGGATGGGCCAGCCTAGTGAAGTCGCACCAGCGTATTTATTTCTAGCGAGTGAAGAAGCCAGTTATATTTCCGGTCAAGTCATTCATGTTAATGGAGGCAGTATCATTAACGGTTAATTAGAATTTGAAGATAACAGTCAGTGAGAACCGTTATCTTCATTCATTTATTCTTCAGGTTTTCTATCACTTAAAAGATGCTGGTTTTATAAAATAATTTCAACAAATACATGACAGATATTTACCGCCATAGAAACAGGTTATTGTTATAGTAATTTCAGCCAACCTTGATGAGGACAGCAATATGCCTAGAGGTGACAAATCAGCCTATACCGATAAACAAAAACGGCAGGCCGAACATATTGAAGAAAGCGAAAAAGAACGCGGTCATTCTGAGGAGGAAGCCGAACGTATTGCCTGGTCTACTGTCAACAAGCAAGATGGCGGTGGCAAGAAAAGGAAAAAATCCCATTAAGAATAGAAATTTAGGGTAAAATCCTATGTTGAAAGCTCGGCGAAAAACCCTCTCATTACTGCGTATGAGAGGGTTTTTAATCTGAATCTTTAATATGTATTTTCTACGCGCTGTTGAGTCCAAACCGGCCAGAGTTTTTCCAGCGTTTTTTCAAATTTCGAATTATCGGTTTGCCATTGTGGATTTTTATCTTTATCAATAATCAGTGCACGTACACCTTCAATAAAGTCGCCTTGCTCCAACCAGACATCCTGTAGATCTCGCTCCAGTTGCATACATTTTTCCAGCGATAAGTTTTGTCCGGCCTGCTGTAACTTCAGACTCGTTTGCTTGGCCATGACTGGACGTTGCTGCAAGATGACCAGCATTTTATTGGCCCACTCCTGATCGGTGGCGCTACTTGCATGTGCCAAACTCTGTTCGATCTCATCGAGGTTTGGATGGCCAAAATGCTGACTAATCAGATCTGCACGTTTTTGCAACTCGCTTTCTACCGGATGGGTAATGTACGCACTGATGATTTTTTGGATTTCAATCTGATTTAATACCGGTGCAGCAATCAATGCGGTTTCCAGTTCAGCAAAATTTTCACTCGGTACATGATAATCGACCAGATCCAGATATAGCGCATCACTGCTGCTGATCTGCTCCCCTGTCAACGCCATATAAATGCCTACATCATCCAGTCGGGAGAGAAAGTGGGTGGCTCCCACATCCGGGAAAAATCCAATCGCGGTTTCTGGCATGGCAAAGCGTGATTTTTCACTGCTCACTTTAATATGACAGGCTTGAGCCAGACCAAAGCCACCGCCCAGAACATAACCATCCATCATCACGATGACAGCCTTTGGAAAATTGCGCAGTGTGCTCAGCATGCTATATTCAGTGGCAAAAAAATCCTGATATTGGGTATTGCCTGCCTGATAGCTGTCATACAGATAACGGATGTCTCCTCCGGCACAGAATGCCTTGGGACTGTTAGAATTGATCAGAATCGCTTGCACCGCTGGATCATGGCGCCACTGATCTAGTTGTGACTGAATCCCTTGAATCATCCGCAGGGTTAAGGCATTTAAATGACTGGTGCGGTCCAGGCTGATAATGCCTAAACGTCCTTGTACCCGAATCGCTAAATTATTTTCATCACTCATTTTATTTTCCTATTTTTGTTTTATTGATGGGTGAATTTGGCTGGGCGTTTTTCGACAAAAGCCTGCATGCCTTCCTTTTGATCAGCACCGGCAAAAATGGAATGGAATATCCGTCGTTCAAAGCGTAGACCTTCGGCCAGACTGACTTCAAAAGCCCGATTAATTGATTCTTTAATCATCATCACGGCCGTAAGCGACTTTTCAGCAATTTTTTCGGCAGCTTGCAGAGTTTGTTCTAGTAACTCTTCTTTGGCAAAGACACGTGCCACTAACCCACTTTGCTCGGCTTCTTGCGCGCCCATGTGACGTGCAGTCAGACACATTTCCATGGCTTTGGCTTTACCAATCGCCAAGGTTAAACGTTGCGTTCCGCCAATGCCGGGCAATACCCCTAAAGTGACTTCAGGCAAACCAAATTTTGCATTATCAGCGCAGTAAATAAAATCGCACATTAAGGCCAATTCACAACCACCGCCCAAGGCATAGCCACTCACCGCAGCAATTAAGGGCTTACGGCGCTGGGCAATCCGGTCGGCCAGACTGAAAAAATCATCCAGATAAATTTGCGGAAAGTTTAAATCTGCCATTTCTTTGATATCTGCACCTGCAGCAAAGGCTTTTTCCGAACCAGTGATGACAATACAGCCAATCTGCGGGTCTTTTTCCAGCTGATCCAGCGCCTGATTCACTTCAACGATCAATTGATTATTCAAGGCATTTAAGGCTTGTGGACGATTTAAAGTAATCAGCCCGACCCCGTTACGCTGTTCGAGTAAAATAGTTTGCCATTGCATGATAAAAATCCCTTTAAAATTATAAACTACGTGCAATTACCAGACGCTGAATATCGCTGGTGCCTTCATAAATCTGACAAATACGCGCATCGCGATAAATGCGTTCAATCGGAAAGTCTTTCAGATAACCGTAACCGCCAAAAATCTGCAGCGCTTTGGAACAGATACGTTCTGCCATTTCCGAAGCAAAGAGTTTGGCCATAGAGGCTTCGGTTAAACAGCTTTCACCTGCTTCCTTTTTACGTGCAGCAAAATGGACCAGTTGTCGCGCCGCTTCAATTTCGGTGGCCATGCTGGCCAGCCTGAACGAAATCGCCTGCTGTTCAAAAATCGGTTTGCCAAAGGCCACGCGATCATGTGCATAAACAGTCGCTTCTTCCAATGCAGCGCGGGCCAGACCCACTGCTTGTGCGGCAATGCCGATCCGTCCACCTTCCAGATTGGCCAAGGCAATTTTTAAGCCTTCACCTTCTGCACCGAGTCTTAAACTTTCATGAACGCGGACATCGGTTAAAGCAATCTGACAGGTATCCGAAGCATGCAGACCGAGTTTTTCTTCGACCCGAATCACTTCATAACCGGGCGTGTCGCGCGGCACTAAAAATGCACTCATGCCTTTTTTTCCCGCAGTTGGATCGGTCACGGCAAAGACAATAATCATCCCGGCATTATGACCCGAGGTAATAAACTGTTTGGCGCCATTGATAATGTAGTGATCGCCATCTTTCACGGCCCGGGTTTTAATCGCTGCAGCATCCGATCCGGTATGCGGTTCGGTCAGGGCGAAGGCACCAATCATTTGCCCTTGAGCCAAAGGTTTTAGAAACTGCTGCTTTTGCTGTTCCGTTCCAAACTTCAGAATCGGCACACAACCCACCGAGTTGTGTACGCTCATGATGGCGGACGTTGCACCATCTGCCGCTGCCACTTCTTCGAGGGCCAGTACATAAGCCAGCGTGCCTGTACCTGAACCGCCCCACTCTTCTGGAATCAGCATGCCTAAAAAACCTAGCTCACCCATTTGAGACAAGGTCTGTTTAGGAAATATGCCTTTTTGATCCCACTCGCCGGCAAAAGGTTTAATCTGTTCCTGAGCGAAGCTTTTGGCCATATCCTGAATCAGTTGTTGCTCTTCCGTAAATTGCATGGATGCTTCCTTCAATCTCTTTATTTAATATTTTTATTCAATCTGCTGGCTTTGGCTAGTTATGCGGTCTTTACCTGCTGCTTGTTGATTTCCTGATTACGCAGTAAGAAACGCTGAATCTTGCCACTCGGGGTTTTTGGCAATTCTGTGACGAATTCAATCAGGCGCGGATAGGCATGCGCAGACAAACGCTTTTTCACAAACTGGCCTAGTTCTTCTTCCAGATGAGATGAAGCTGCAAAGTTATTCGCCAGAATCACAAAGGCTTTAATCACTTCGGTACGTTCAGGATCAGGCACGCCAATGACTGCTGCTTCAATCACGGCATCATGTTCCAGCAAGGCACTTTCCACATCAAATGGCCCCACGCGATAGCCTGAGGTGGTAATGACATCATCACTACGTCCAACAAAGCTCATACTGCCATCAGCATGAATTTCCGCGGTATCACCGGTTAAATAGTAATGTCCAACAAAGGGCGATTTACGGCTTTCTTCATAACCCGAGAACCACATCATGGGTGATTGACTGATATCCACTGCCAGGACGCCCGGAACGTCAGCCGTTAATTCATGACCTTGTTCATCGACGACTGCAATCCGGTAACCCGGGCTGGCAAAGCCTGCCGAACCTGAACGGACCGGATGTTGTAGCGCATGATGATTACACACCACCATCCCGACTTCAGTCTGGCCATAATGGTCATAAATTGGCACATCCAGCACCTCTTTAAACCAGCGGATCACTTCCGGGTTTAAAGGTTCTCCAGCACTGCTGACCACGCGCAACTTGCCCCGTAGCTGTGCCATCTGTTCAGCATCTGCTGCCATCATCATGCGGTAAGCGGTCGGCGCACCGGCCAGATTGGTAATACCATATTGCTTGACAATGTCGCAGACACTTTCGGCATTGAAACCACCCTCATAAAACAGGGTCGAGTGTCCGAGCAATAACGGGCCGGTAATCCCATAGTACAAACCATAAGCCCAGCCCGGATCAGCAATATTCCAGAAAGCATCATTTTCGGTTAGACCGATGGCATTGTGCATATAGCCGGCAAAAGCAATCAGGGCTTTAAGTGGAACTTTTAAGGGCTTGGCCGGTCCAGTGGTTCCAGAGGTAAACATCAATAAAAATGGCTCATCGATACTGAGCATTTCCAGTTCACAACCTTCAGCCTGGCGGTTTAACACCGTCCAAAAACTGAGGTCTTGTGGATAACGCTCTGCCTCGGTTTCGACATGTACAGTGACGATCGTGGGACAAGCGCTAAGATCGGATAGTTTCTCCCGATTCGCCAGATCAGTCACTACCAGCTTGCTTTGCGCCAGCTGAATGCGATGTTCAATAGCTTTGGGACCAAAGGCCGTAAATAAAGGTTGATACACTGCACCAATCCGCCAGGTCGCTAAAATGGTAATGATCAGCTCCGGAGTCCGCGGTAATAATCCGGAAACGCGGTCGCCTTTGCCAATGCCTTGAGATTTTAAGAAATTTGCAAACTGGCTGGAATATTTCTTGAGTTCGCGAAAGCTATACTGTTCTTTACGGCCATCTTTACCGTACCAGTGTAAAGCAATTGCATCGGAATCTGCATGGCGGTCGCAGCATTCATAACAGGCGTTCAGCGCCTGCATCGAACCGGACAGATACTGCTTTGCCACTGCATCTAAATCAAAATTTTCAATTGTTTTTTGATAATCTAACATGTTAAACCTCAGCCTGAATTTATCGTTATTACTGACAAGGTATTGTTGATGAAGCGAATCCTTGCTCCATCTGGATATTTTAAGTATTAAGCATTTGGCGTGGTGTATTGATGCATAATACTGGAGAAGTCCAGATGAGCATCGCCTTCCTGACACAGTTGTTGATAGAGTTTCTGCACTATGCTACCCAGAACCACCGGTTGGTCCACCTGTTGCGCTGCATCGACAGCCAGGCCCAAATCTTTAAGCATCAGCTGTGCTGCAAAACCATCGGTATAACCCCGTGATGACGGTGCATTGGCACAGATATCCGGCCAAGGATTATAGATTTCAGAACTCCAGCAACGTCCGGTGGAACTATTGATTACCCCGGCTAGTGCTTGCGGATCAATTCCCAGTTTGGCTCCAAGTGCCATGCCTTCTGCAACGGCGGTCATGGAAATACCCAGAATCAGGTTATTGCAGATTTTTGCGACCTGTCCTGTTCCTACAGCGCCACAATGCACCAGATTTTTGCCCATACAGTTGAGGACCGGTTTTACGGCCTCAAAGGTGGCATCGTCTGCACCCACCATAAAGGTCAAAGTTCCGTCTTTGGCGCCCAAAGTCCCGCCAGAGACTGGCGCATCACAGACACGAATTTGTCTGGCCTGCGCTGCTGCAGCAACCTCCTGAATGGTTTGCGGGTCAATGGTACTGCTGTCGATACACAAACTGCCCGCTTGAAGCACGTTCAGAATACCGTGCTCACCAAGATAAACTTCACGTACATGCTTGGCTGCAGGCAACATGCTGACCACAATATCTGCCTGTTTTGCGGCAGCTTGTGGACTGTCACAAACGATACCGCCCGCTTCGGCAAAATGCTGTAAAGCGACTTCACTCAAGTCATAACCAAAAACCTGATGCCCTGCCTTGAGCAGGTTCTGCGCCATCGAGCCGCCCATGTTGCCCAAACCAATAAATGTAATCTTCATGCTGATGCTCCTTAGCGCAGGCTAATCGTGGTATTGACGCCTGTGGTTTCCTGATCATCTTCAAACCAGCGGCTGGTAATGGTTTTGGTCTGGGTATAGAACTGCACTGCCTGCTTGCCATAAGGACCTAAATCCCCCAGTTTTGAACCACGCGAACCGGTAAAGCTGAAGAACGGCACAGGTACAGGAATTGGAATGTTAATGCCGACCTGACCGATATCAATCTGGTGCTGGAATGTGCGTGCAGTATTGCCATTTTGAGTAAAGAGTCCAACGCCGTTACCGAATGGATTGGCATTAATCAGTGCAATGGCTTGTTCTAAAGTATCAACATGTATGATCGCCAGTACCGGACCAAATACTTCTTCCTGATAAATGCGCATATCGGTCGTGACCTGATTAAAAATCGTTGGTCCGACAAAATTGCCTTTTTCATAACCCTGAACATTCACATCACGACCATCCAGCAGCAGTTCAGCGCCTTGTTCAACACCACTATTAATCAGATCGATGACACGCGCTTTGGCACGGGTCGAAATCACTGGCCCAACATCAGTATTCGGTTCATGGCCTGCATTAACTTTCAAAGTTTTGGTTTTATTAACCAGTTCATCGACCCAGTGCTTGGTGTCCCCGACCATCACGGCCACCGAAAGCGCCATACAACGCTGACCGGCTGCACCAAATGCTGCACCCACCAACGCATTCAGGGTTTGTTCTTTACTGGCATCCGGCATCACCACGACATGGTTTTTCGCGCCCATCATCGACTGTACACGTTTACCGTGCTGGCCGGCCAGATTGTAGACATGCGTACCGACCGCGGTTGAACCGACAAATGAAATGGCTTTGATGTCACGATGGGTACACAGCAGATCCACCACTTCTTTACCGCCATGCACTACATTCAGCACACCAGCAGGTACGCCTGCCTCAATTGCCAGTTCCACCAGCATCATGGTCGATAGCGGATCCTGTTCCGAGGGCTTTAAGACAAAGGTATTACCGCAGACAATCGCCATCGGGAACATCCACAGTGGAATCATCGCCGGAAAGTTAAACGGCGTAATTCCCGCACAAACACCGAGTGGTTGCTGCAAGGTATAGGTATCGACCCCACGTGCCACACCTTCAACATATTCACCCATTTGTAGTGAACCAATAGAACAGGCATGCTCCACCACTTCTAAGCCACGCTGAATGTCACCTTCGGCATCAGCCAGGGTTTTGCCCTGTTCCGCCGTTAATACTTGGGCAATACTTTTTAAGTTAGTACGAATCAGATCCTGCAGCTTCAACATAATCCGCATACGTGCCTGAATCGGGGTTTGGCGCCAGCTGGCAAAGGCATTTTGTGCGGCAGCAATCGCGGCATTGACTTCTTCTGCAGTTGCAAATGGCACCTGACCCAAAACTTCTTGAGTGGCAGGGTTGATAATATCTTGCCAATGACTGGTTTTTGATTCGACAAATTCACCATTAATGAGGAGTTTTGCGGTGGTGAATCCGGTACTTTGCTGTGGATGATGAATGGCGTTCATGGTCGCTCCGTGCTGGTTTGTTATTGTGGTTGTGTCTGCCTTTACTGGCTGTTTTAAACGTATTATTTTTACGCTGTTTCAGCAGACTAACAAAGAACACTTTGACCACCAATAGAAATTGATGCACGATAGATGTGCAAATATGCACAGGGATTTAACAGGATGTTAAATAGAAGATGAAAGTAGATTGGGATCATTTACGTTTCTTTTTGGTTTTGGCACGTGCCAAAACGCTCACCAATGCAGCACGCTTGATTGGGGTGGAACACAGTACCGTGGCACGGCGGATTCAGGCGCTGGAAAATACCCTCGGCACGCAACTGTTTAAACGCGAAGCGACAGGGTATGAGCTGACCTCGGAAGGTCTGGCCTTGGTGCCGCGTGTGGAACTGATGGAACAATCCTTTATCCAGATTGACAAACGCAACGATCCCTTGCAAGGCCGGGTGCGGATTGGTGCACCAGAAGGTTTTGGTACGGCATTTTTAGCGCGCTTACTTGCCGAGTTCTCCCAGCACTACCCTTTACTGACCATTGACCTGATTCCGGTGCCGAAAGCGATCAAACTTTCGCATCGTGAAGCCGATATTGTAATTGCGATTGACCGGCCCAAATCGGGCCCCTATATCATTACCCGTCTGTCGAATTACTGTCTAAAACTGTATGGCAGTCAGCATTATTTACAGAAAAATCCGCAAATTAAAAAACTGGAAGACCTCAAGCAGCACCGTTTTGTCGATTATATTGATGATCTGGTCTATAGCTCGGCCCTGTATTCGCTGGAACGTTTACCGCTGCAATTGACTGCCTGTTTTCGCAGTAACAGTATTCTGGCCCAGCAAATTGCGGTCAGTGCCGGTGCCGGGCTAGCTATTTTACCGAAATTTTTGGCCCATGATAAAAGTGAACTGCAACAGGTTCTGGGCGATCAGGTCAGTTTTACCCACACTTTCTGGATGCTGACGCTGGTTGATCTGCAACACGAACCGAAAATTAAACTGGTCTGGGATTTTCTGCGTAAACAGGCGGACCTTCAGCAAGACCTGTTAATGGGCAGATAATTGCGCTTAAAAAACTGTTCGCTTCATAAATACAGCCTTAAGTTAATTCAACTCAAACACAAACGTATCGATACAGCAAATGAACGTATCACAACATTCCTGATGCCCGCGACTTGTTAAATTAACAAGCAGCCATTCGCAATATTTAATGAGATACAGGAAAATAACATGAAAATTCTGATCGTTCTGACTTCACATGACACGCTTGGCGATACCGGCAAGAAAACCGGATTTTGGCTGGAAGAGCTGGCTGCACCTTACTATAGCTTTGTTGACGCAGGTGCAGAGCTAATTCTGGCTTCTCCTGCGGGTGGCCAGCCGCCCTTAGACCCAAAAAGTAACGAACCGGATGCACAGACTGAAACCACCAAACGTTTTGAAGCAGATGAAGTGGCCATGCAGCAGCTTGCCAATACATATAAATTAAGTGAAGTCTTAAATCAGGATTTTGATGCCGTGTTCTATCCCGGTGGTCATGGTCCATTATGGGATCTAGCCGAAGACCAGAACTCTATTTCCTTGATTGAGCAGACTTTGCAGGCCAATAAACCTGTGGCATTGGTTTGTCATGCGCCGGGCGTACTTCGTGATGTTAAAGATGCTGAAGGTCGTTCGATTATAGAAGGCAAGACAGTTACTGGCTTTAGTAATAGCGAAGAAGACGGCGTGGGCCTGACCGCTATTGTGCCATTTTTAGTTGAAGACATGCTCAAAGAAAAAGCTGGCCAATATTCCAAAGCTGATGATTGGCAGGCTTATGTCCAAGAAGATGGTCTGCTCATTACCGGACAAAATCCTGCCTCTTCGGCTGCGACAGCTGAAGCTTTATTGAAGTTATTAAAATAACGCGATAAATCAATTTAAGGTTTGGCTTCCCATTTCAATCTATAGCAAAAACTCCTGAATATATTTCAGGAGTTTATCTTTAACGATCAATTGGCTGAGGCAAGATGACTGGCCAGCAGTTCACGAAGTTTAAACTTCTGGATTTTTCCAGACGGCGTCATTGGAATATCTTCCCAAATCTCCAGGCGTTCTGGAATATATTGCATCGCGAGATTATGGGTTTTTAAAAAGTTGACGATATCATTCAGTTCTAATGGCTGACTTGGATCTTTAAGCTTGATAATCGCACAGGCTCTTTCACCAAGTCGTTCATCGGCATAAGCCACCAGCGCCACGACGGCGATATTCGGATGCTTATACAGCAGAGATTCAATTTCTGCGACCGGAATATTTTCTCCACCGCGAATGATTACATCTTTTTTACGTCCCCATATCCGGATATAGCCTTGCTCATCCTGATAGGCAATATCTCCGGTATCAAACCAGTCATCTGCATCGGTATCATTTAAATGTGCACGTTTTAAATAACCGCCAAAACTTGAACAGGCACGAATCATTAAGCGTCCCGGCTCATTCAGCGGTTTAATTTCTCCCGCTTTATTGACGATTTTGATCTCTACACCGGGCAAAGCAATCCCATCCGTATTAAAGGAACGTTCATCCTCATCTTCAGGTCGTGTGGTGGTAATTGCGCCGCACTCGGTCATGCCCCAAGCAGAAATCACTTTGACACCTAAGGTTTCCCGTGCTTTTTGTACCAATGAGCCTGGAATCGGTGCACCTGCACACAAGAAGGTTTTCAGGCTGCTGACCTGATTCTGCTGCTCCGCAACGGTGGTAGACAGGTCATTCAGGAATGGTGTGGACGCCATGGTGAAACTGACCTGATGCTGGTGAATTAAATCGACAGCTTGTGACACATCCCAGACATCTTGCAACACCACTTTGGCATTCAGTTCAATCGGCATCATCAGGCCATACATAAAGCCGGTTTGATGCGCCATCGGTGAGGCCATGAGTACCACATCATTTTGATTTAAATGTAGCCGTTCTGCATAGGGAACAATATTGGAAAATAAAGTGTTGGCGGTATGCATCACCCCTTTCGGCTCACCGGTAGTGCCTGAGGTAAAAATCAGCTGGGTAATATCATCAGGACGAGCTTCAAGCTGATCTAGGTTTGTAACGGCGGAAGAATCTTGCTCAAGACCATGATTGACCAAAACGCGATCAAAATTATTCTCTTCAAGACCATTGACCACCACCACATGTTGCAAGGTCTCAATTTTAGTCTTTAAGCGATTTGCCAGCTGTTCATGATCAAAATTACGGAAGCTTTTTGGTACGATAAATACTTTGGCTTCACCATGTTTCAGCATGAATTCCAGTTCCCGTTCTCGGAAAATCGGCATCAATGGATTCAGTACGGCGCCGATGCGGCTACAGGCCAGATACAGCAAGGTAAATTCCCACCAGTTCGGCAACTGACACGAGACCACATCATTTTTAGCCACACCCAATTGCTTTAAACCTAAAGCAATTTTATTGGTCATGTTCCAGAGATCCTGATAGCTAAACACTTGCTCCGTTTGATCTTCCACTTTAAAACTGACCAGTGCGGTTTTATCTGGATTCTTGTCGATGGTCTGACGCAGAGAATCAATAATGGTTTTATTTAACCAGTAGCCATCTTTCAGCATCTTCTCTTTTCTGGAAGCTATAAGAACCGCATCGAATTCCATTCGTTCACTCCTAATTTTAATTATATGGGCTGAGTCTTTACTGAATAATGCACTAAGCCGGAACAGCCTTTCGACCTGCTTTTTTACGCGCAATAATAGTTTTCATAATTTGTGCAGTACCATCGCCAATCTGGAAACCCAGTACATCGCGCATGCGCTGTTCCATGACACCACGATCATATCCGGCATGACCAAAGGTCAGCAAACATTGATGAATTACATCATAGGCCAGCTTCGGTCCCCACCATTTACACATTCCAGCCTCGGAGGTGTGTGGCAGATGATTGTCTTTCAGCCATAAGGTTTGCAGACAGAGTAAACGTGCGGCTTCTACCTGAGTTTCATACTCGGCCAATGGATGTGACACCCCTTGAAAAGCGCTTAAGGGCTGGCCAAAGGCTTCACGTTGCGCTGCATATTCCCAGGCTTCATCCAGACTGACACGAGCCACGGCCAAAACCTGTAAACCAATCAAGGCACGTGAAAAGTCAAAGCCTTGCATGACCTGCACAAAGCCTTTGTTTTCATCACCGAGACGATGATTGACCGGTACACGGACATTATCAAAGAAGATTGAACCGCGACCAATGGCACGTTGCCCATGACAATCAAAACGCGTGGTGCTAATGCCCGGTAAATCCATTGGAACCAGAAGTGCTGTCACGCCATGTGCGCCGTCTTCATTGGCACCGGTACGGCCAAATACCACCGATGCATCGGCCTGATCGGCAGCCGAAATCGAAGTCTTTTCGCCATTAATGATATATTCATCGCCGTCACGTTCGATTTTTAAACGCAGGTTGGCAGCATCTGAACCGCCACGCGGCTCGGTCAAGGCAATCGAAAAAATTGCTTCACCGGCGGTCAGTTTCTTCAGCCACGGTTCAACCACTTCGGGTTGACCATGTTCCGCCAGAATCTGGCCATTTAGCGAAGCGAGCAGATTGATATAGGAAAAACTTAAATCCGCTTTGGCTACCGCTTCATGAATAATGCCTGCTGCCAGACGTCCCATGCCTTGGCCGCCATATTGTTCCGGAAGTTCCGGTGCAATAAAGCCCATCTCTCCCATTTTTTTGACCAGATCACGATCAAACACCCGACTTTGATCGCGTTCTAAAAAACCGGGGGCAATATATTTTTGCGCAAACTTTTCAGCAGTTTCTGCTAAAAACTCTAAGTCTTCCGTAATATAAGGATTTTTAGTCATGCTGTATCTTCCTTATTTATAAAATTTACGAAATTCAGGCTGGCGCTTTTCTTTGAGTGCATTGACGCCTTCACGCGATTCTTCCGTGTCGTAATACAGTTTTAGTGCATACATGCCCATGCCGGCAATCCCCGCCTGATGTGCGGTATCCATATTGAAGCTACGTTTGGCAATGGCGATGGCTGTCGGACTACGCCGACAGATTTCTTCGGCCCAAGCCTGTACTTCAGCATCAAGTTGATCGGCAGGCACACATTTATTGGCAAGACCCATTGCAACCGCTTCTTGGCCCGTATAGCGACGGCACATATACCAGATTTCACGGGCTTTTTTCTCACCGACTACACGTGCTAAATACGCTGTGCCATAACCCGGATCGACTGAACCCATTTTCGGGCCCACCTGACCAAAAATGGCATTCTCTGAACAAATGGTCAGATCGCAAATGGTGGCTAATACGTTTCCACCACCTATCGCATAACCTTGTACACGAGCGATCACCGGTTTAGGCACATCACGCATTGCCGTATGTAATTCTTCCATCGGCAAACCAATGGTGCCACGGCCATCATAGTTTCCATCATGCGCGGATTGATCCCCGCCGGTACAGAAAGCACGATCACCGGCGCCAGTCAGTACAATCGCACCGACTTCACGGTCATAGCCGGCCTTGTTTAAGGCTTTGATTAATTCATCACAGGTCGTACCACGAAAGGCATTCATTTTTTCTGGACGGTTAATCGTAATCCATGCCACACCGTTTTTTACTTCGTATAAGATATCTTCAAAAATCATTGTTATTACTTCCTGTATTTCTCTGTCTGACTTTATTTTCCATATTTTCTAGCAGTTTTTGCTTAACCACTCATGGTTAAACCACCCGAAACACTGAGTACTTGTCCAGTAATAAAACTGGCATCATCACTTAAAAAGAAGGCAATCGAAGAGGCTAAATCTTCAGGTTGACCTAAACGACCGAGTGGAATAGCACGAGTGAAAGCCTCACGTAATTTTTCTGGATTCGATGCACCTTCGGTGACACCTGCCAGTAAGGCTGTATCGGTTGGTCCCGGACAAATCACATTAATTTTAATGTTATGACGAGAATGTTCACGGGCCAGTGTTTTTGAGAATGAAAGCAGTCCGCCCTTACATGCAGCATAAACCGCTTCACCTGAAGAACCGACTCGGGCAGCATCAGAGGCAATATTGACAATACTGCCAGAATTGCGCTCGACCATACCTTTCAGAACGGCAAAGTGCATATTCAGCATACCGACCAGATTGATCTGAATCAGTTTTTCCCATTCTTGCGGATTGGTTTTGATAAAAGGTTTGAAAATATCCCAACCGGCATTATTGACCAGTCCATCAATCGGCCCAAGCTCGGCTTCTACTTGCTGTACAGCCTGCTCGACCACATCGCGATCGGTAATATCACACTGCACCGCCAAAGCTTGATTATTGTGCTGATTAATGTCCTGAGCCAACTGTTCAGCGGCTGCAATATTCATATCAAAAATCGCAACTTTGGCACCTTCTTCCGCCAGACGGCGACAGGTTGCCGAACCAATTCCACCTGCGCCACCAGTCACGATGATTACTTTGTCCTTTAAGCCTTTCATTTAGCTCTCCCTGGTATATTTTTATCTGATTCTGATTAACTATTGTTCATATATCGCCTGTTCTCACTAAAATAGGATTAGAATATTTTTATGTCAATATATTTACATAAATTAAAATTAAATATTTATTTAATCATTTAATATCAATAAATTAATTTTTTAATAGAATAAATACATTGACATATATTGGCTTTGATCTTAACGTTTAGCATTAAAACACAGGCATGCGACAGCATAAAGAAAGATGTTAGAACGCTTACAAAACCCAGAGAATGGAATGCTAAAAATGTAGACAATAAGCAACCTAAGCCTATATCGAACGTCTCCTCATCATAGAGCGATATAAACCGGAATTTGATTTCTAGCAGATACCTTTTAGGTATAATGCTTCTTATTTAAACGCTTTGATCAGGGTGATCTTTAAAATGAGTGCTGCTCTACCAGGTAATTATGATCAATCTTTGTACTCTGCCCACAATAGACTTTTTTTTAGACTGTTTCAGGTGGGGAATACGCTGGATCGCAAATGCTCGAATGAACTGGGAATTTCTCCTGTGCATTGGGCGGTATTGGGTGCCTTGTCTCGGCCACGAGTGCAATCCGGAATGTCCTTTTCTGACCTGACCGAATATCTTGGCGTGAGTCGTCAAAATCTGGATGCTGTTCTAAAACGGCTGGAACGCGATGGGCTGGTGCAACGCATTATTAGTGAACATGATCGACGTGCAAAGAATGTCGCCCTGACCAGCGAAGGCCTTAAAACCTGGGATAGTCTGCAAGATGATTTCTTTAATTTTTATGGACAGGCATTAAACACTTTAGCTTTTGATGATGTCATTACACTGATTCATCTTCTCAATAAAGTAAATGATGGTTTAAAAAGTATTTATCTGCATCAACAAACAGATCAATAATAAAAAATAGAAATACGGTTTTAAAAGATGTAGATAAAAATGAGCCTGTATCCAGGCTCATTTTTTTGCATTTAAATTAATTTAGGCCTTTTGAGGATCGTATTGACGGTCTTTGATAAAGATCCCGGATACAGCACCACATAAGAAATATGCACCGCCCATAATCAGGAAGCCCAAACCGATAGAGCCACCACTTGCAGCCGCCCCGATAATTGCAGGTGCAAACATGGCGCCAATACGCCCGGCATTATAAGCACCACCAACCGCAGTACCACGAATCGGGGTTGCAAAGCTTTCGGTCATGTAGGTGGCATTAATCGCATAAGGAATACCGTACAGGAAACCAAAGAAAATCAGCAGATAGGCAATATTGTCAGGGCTATTAAACAGTACAATCACCGGCAGGAAGATCGCTGTGCCAATAGCACCAAAGGCAAAGACAAAACGGCGTCCTAAACGGTCTGCTGCAAAGCCAGCCAGAACCTTGCCGAAAATCATGGCGACATAAGTCCCAATCATATAACCTGCCATCGATTTAAAATCCATATGTAATTCAGATTCTAGATAGGCCGGCATCCAGTTGTTGACGCCGTAATAACCAAACTGTAAAAAGCCAGCGGTTAAAATCCACAGGATAAACATTCTGCGGTTTCTAGGATCGGCAAAAATTTCCTTGGTGGTACTTTTTTTAACAGGTCGATTTGCCGTTACATCTGCAGGCGCATATAAACGTTGCAGTCTGGCCCGCTGCCAAGACTCTGGTTCTGGCACCAGTTTCTGGATAAAAAATGCCATGGCGGCTGGAATAATCGCGACAAAGAACAGCATCCGCCAGCCGTAGTCTGGAATAATCCAGCCAGCAAGCAAGGTCGCCACAATATAACCGACTGTCCAGCCTGCCTGTAAGGTTCCCAAGACTGTTGTCCGATATTCAGTAGGTACATATTCTGCCATCAATGTATTGGCTGCAATATATAAAGCGCCAATTCCGAATGCAGACAGAAAGCGTAATAGCGCGAACTGTTCAAAATTCTGGGTAAAACCCAGTGCCGCAGTCAATGTAGAAAAAATCAGGATGGAAATGACCACGGTGCGTACCCGGCCTAAATGGTCACAGGCCCAACCGCCCATAAATCCGCCAATGGCCATCCCGGCCAAAGTGAAACTTCCCAGTGCTCCTGCCTGTAAATTGCTTAAGCCAAACTCAGCTTTGAGACTGTTCAAGCTAAATGACAGCAATAACATGTCTGCGCCATCGACCAGTAAGGCCAGAAAAGCAAATATAAAGGCAATTTGCTGGGTTCTTTTGGTCGTGGGCTTGATTTTTCCTAATTCTGTTGCGAGATCCGTCATTGTAAATATCCTTGTTATTGCTTATTTCGTATTGATGTTTTAATTGCCATCTTGCACATAGACGGGTTGCTACAAATGCAATCCTGACAATTTTTAGCTCCTGTTTTTCTTGGTTTCTCTGAGAGATTTTCAGATCTCCTTTTATTTTTGCTGTTCCTGTCGAGCCCAATCAAGGTAATTAAGATAAGTTGAATTTTCAACAATATTTGATATTAAGTTTTGTTATACGAAATTAGTTATCGCTAATTTGATTATTAAATCATTTTAAGATATTTTGATATGAGGATTAGAAATTAGATGATATTGAATACAATAAAACAGGGAGTGTAAGGATGGGTGCTTTAACAGGCTTTCGCGTACTGGATTTAAGCCGTATTTTAGCCGGCCCGTGGTGCAGTCAAATTTTGGCCGATTTAGGCGCCGAAGTGATTAAAATTGAAAAACCTAATCACGGGGATGACACGCGAATCTGGGGCCCGCCCTGGCTAAAAAATGACAAGCAGGAAGATACGCATGAATCGGCATATTATCTTTCTGCCAACCGCGGTAAACATTCAGTTGCCGTGGATCTGTCTACGCCTGAAGGTCAAGAGATCATTAAAAAAATTGCCCAGCAAAGTGATGTGGTCATCGAGAATTATAAAGCGGGTTCTCTAAAAAAATATGGTCTGGATTATGAAAGTCTGAGTCAGTTAAATCCGCGTCTGGTGTACTGTTCAATTACCGGCTTTGGTCAGAACGGCCCACGTGCACACGAACCAGGTTATGATTTTATTATTCAGGGCATGGGTGGCATGATGAGCGTCACCGGTGAACGCGATGACTTGCCGGGAGGCGGCCCGCAAAAAGCCGGTCTGGCTTTTGCTGACCTGACCACCGGTTTATATTCTGCAATTGCCATTCAGGCGGCATTATTGTCGCGGGAAAAAACCGGTGAAGGCCAGCATATCGATATGGCACTGCTGGATACCCAGGTGGCTTCCCTCTCCGTTCTGGCAATGAATTATCTGACTTCAGACAAAGTGCCGGGCCGCTTTGGAAATGCGCATGCCAATATTGTGCCTTATCAGGTGTTTAAGGCACAGCAAGGTGAGTTTATTATCGCCTGTGGCAATGACCTGCAATTCAAGGCCTTGTGTCAGGCAGTGGGCTTGGCTGAGGTCGCCGAAGATCCTCGTTTCCTAAAAAATTCAGGACGGGTGATGCATCGTGAAGAGCTGACCACAGTGCTACAGGCACATTTCTATAAGCAACCCGCACAAACCTGGGTGGATCTGATTCATGCAGTCAAAGTTCCGGTTGGTATGATTAATAACCTGAAGCAGACTCTGAAAGAAGAACAGGTATTGGCACGTGAGATGGTCATCCAGATGCCACACACTTTACGTGAAGATTACACCTCGATTGGCTCACCGATTAAACTTTCCAAGACCCCGGTAGAGTATAAAAAAGCGCCACCCTGTTTAGGTGAAGATACCGATGTAGTCTTAAGCCAGTTTTTAAGCCCGGATGAAATAGATGAGCTGAAAAGCAAAAAAGTCATCCAGCAGCGATAAGCTAGCAAGCAATAAAAAAGGAATCTTTATGATTCCTTTTTTATTTTCACCGTAATTAGCCAGATTTTCTATTCTTTTTTAACAGGCTTTGGTATTGGGCTGAACAGTTCGAGGCAGTTCACGACGCAAAATTTTGCCGACCGTAGACTTTGGCAATTCAGATACGAATTCTATATATTTTGGCATTTTATAACTGGTCAGTTGCTGTTTCAGGAAAGCCATGACCTCGTCCTGAGTCAGGTTGGCGTCCTGTTTCACAATAAATGCCTTGGGTACCTGTCCGGATTTTTCATCCTCAATCCCGATCACGGCACATTCCAGTATTTTGGGATGTTTGGACAGTACGCCTTCCAGCTCATTCGGATAGACATTAAAACCGGAAACCAGAATCATGTCCTTTTTACGGTCTAGAATGGTGATATAACCCTGCTCATCCATACAGCCGATATCGCCTGTCAGAAAGAAGCCGTCTTTCGTAAATGCCTGAGCCGTTGCTTCCGGTTGCTGCCAGTAACCTTTCATCACCTGAGGTCCTCGAATGGCGATTTCTCCAGCCTGCTGAAACTCAACCGGCTTGGCCTCATCGTTTAAAATCAGGATTTCAGTTCCTGCCAGTGGCAAACCAATGGTGCCACTAAAGCGTCGGCTCAGCGGTGGATTAAAGGTCGCAGTAGGTGATGTTTCAGAAAGTCCATAACCTTCATAAATCTGGCAGCCTGTGATTTCATGCCATAACTCGGCAGTGCTTTTTAAAATAGACGATCCACCACCTGTGGTGGTTTTAAGACGTGAATGATCCAGCTCACGAAATCGAGGATGATGTCCCAGCGCGTTAAACATGGTATTCACGCCCGGAAAAACAGTCGGTGGGTGTTTCTGATATTGATCCAGCAAAGCATCCAGATCTCTCGGGTTCGGAATCAGGACATTGGCGAAACCGCGACTCAAACCATAACTGAACAGGCAGATAGTAAAACCATAAATGTGATACAGCGGTAAGGCACAGAACACATATTCATCTTCGGTAGCATAGCGATCTCCGAAATGACTGATAAAGACCGTACTGTTCTGCGCGATATTAAAAAGAATATTGCGATGGCTCAGTTCAGCACCTTTGGATACACCCGTTGTTCCACCGGTATATTGCAGAATGACCGTATCTTTCTGATGCTGTACAGGCGTCTTGAAATCGATCGTTTCGACTTGATCAATCGCCTGTTTAAAGTCAAAAAACCGTTTATCTGGATATTCTGCAGCCTGACGAGAAACTGTCACGGGCTGATCCTGAATAAAATCCATCGGATGCGTTGAAATCACATATTTGAGTGCAGGACATTCATCTAGTGCTGTTAATTGCTCCAAAGTCTGTCCCAGAATAATCAAGGCTTCTGCCCCTGAATCCTGTAGCTGATGATACAGCTCGCGCTGAGTGTACATCGGATTGACATTGACCAGCACATAACCGGCACGAATAATGGCAAAGGTCGCAATCGGGTACTGAATAATATTCGGCAACATTACTGCAATACGGCCACCAGCTGCCAGCCCCAACTCCTGCAAATAGGTGGCGAATTTCTGGCTATATACGTCGATGTCTTTATAGCTGAACTTGCGATTCCGATAGATAAATGCAGTTTTATCCTGAAATTTAACTAAATTATCAGCAATCGTCATGCTCAGGGTTTTCTCGGGATCTGGCCGGGTAAATTCCGGATTGATATTCCACTTTTTATATTCTTCCATCCATAGCTGATTTTTCATTACAGCACTCCTATCTTTGCTTTAAATTTATTTCGTATTGTTAAAACTCTAAGGTTTCAATTTTCCTAGCAGGCTTTTACACCAGTTTTTGCTGCATTTGCTCCAGATACTGGTAGTGATAACCGCTACGAATAAAATGCTGATTTTTATTTCTGAATGAATGCGCATAATCTGGCCAGACCAGAGTCAACTTGCGGCTGACCGGATCCAGATACCAGCTTTTACAGCTTTCCGATAGCCAGACACTGCCTTGAGACAGTTGCTGCAGCTCCTGCATATAACTATTTTCAGCATGCTGATCAGCCTCGAAAACCTGAATCTGATTCAGCTCAAAAAATTGCAAGGCATCCAGCACCAGATCAAATTGGGTTTCCAGAAAATAAAGCGCTGAATTATGACCACTGCCGGTATTGGGTCCATTCAGGATGAACAGGTTTGGAAAATTATGTACGGTCGTTGACTGATAGCCCTGCATGCCGCTAGACCATTGTTGTTCCAGACTTAGGCCATGTTTACCGACGACCTTTGCCGCATAAGGTGGACGTGCTGCTTCAAACCCAGTGGCAAATACAATGATATCTGCAGGAAATTCATGGCCGGATTTGCTTATTACGCCATCTTGGCTTACTTCTGCCAAGGCCGAGTCTTCAAGCGTGACATGCGCTTTTAAAAAGGTTGGATAATAATCATTAGAGAGCAATAAGCGCTTGCAACCCGGCTCATAATGCGGAGTGAGTTTATGCTGTAACTCAGGGTCTGAAATCTGATGTTTTAAAAATTGCAGACAATTTTTCTTGACCCGCTCGATCTGGCTTTTCAGATTACGACGCTGGGCAAAATTGTATTCATTGCCCCAGAACAACGAGTGTCTGAGTGCTGACATACTGTCCGGATCTTTGCGGAAAAGCTGTTTTTCTGACTCAGAATAAGCCCGGTCTGGCCGCGGTAATATATATGGCGCACTACGTTGCAAGACGGTCAGGCTTTTGGCCATTTTGGCAATTTCCGGCACAAGCTGAACTGCTGAAGCTCCAGAACCGACCACAACCACGCGCTGATTATCCAGATTCAGCTGATGATTCCAGCGCGCGGAATGCATGACCTGGCCCTGAAATTCTGCCAGACCCGGAATTTGCGGGAGATGTTCATCCGCAAGATGTCCGGTTGCTGTGATTAAAATTTCTGCCTGATACAGACCTTGAGAAGTCTGAATTTCCCAGATACGTGCTTTGGCATTCCAGCTAGCTTTTTCCAGTTGAGTTTGAAAGTCGATATGTGGCCGGATATTTTCCTGATCACAGCACTGGATTAAATAACGCTGAATTTCTGCTCCTTGCGGAAAGACACGCGACCAGTCCGGATTTTTAATAAAAGAAAAAGAATATAAATGAGATGGCACATCACAGGCGACACCGGGATAGGTATTATCACGCCATGTTCCACCGACTTCTGCGGCACGTTCAATGATTTTAAAGTCGTGAATGCCCTGCTGTTTCAGACGGATTGCCATGCCCAAACCACCGAAACCGCTGCCTACGATTAAAATCTTGCTGCGCTGTACTGGAGCTTGCATTATTTTTCTCCTGTTTTAAGGCATCGACGGCTGGATTTTTTGATTTGCCGGATACTGCTGTGGATGCTGGCTAAACTGGTTCACCAGTTGCAGCACTTCTGCAGGCGCTTCGATATACAGTGCGTGTCCCGACGCAATTTCGATATAACGACTGTCCTGTATTGAGGCAAACAGCAGCTTTGCTTGAGCCAGAGGTATCATGCGGTCTTCATGGCAAGCGACGATTAAGGTCTCCGCACAAATGTCCGGCAAGATCGAGGTAATATCAATGCGATAATTCAGTTCACGTTGTTTGGCTGCATCTTGGGAAGGTTTAACAAAGCGTGCCAGATCAAGCACCTGTTGTTCGCTACGGGCACATAGATAATCATCGCTATACAGGCAATAATTGACAAAATGCGGCAAGGCAGCGGATTGTTCATTAAATAACTGTTGCCAGATGCTTGTCCGCAGTTGCTGCACCGAGCTGGTCTTTGCCCAACCGGCTAACAGAATCAAGCGCGCTACGCGCTGTTTGAGACTCGCGGCGACTTGTGCAGCAATCACGGCACCGAGTGAATAACCTACGACTGTAATAGTTTCATCTTCTGCAACTGCATGCTGAATCAGTGCTTCGACCTGCTGGCTGAAATCGCTAATCGCCAGATCAGCTTTATCAGGTGTGTGCAAATCAATTGATAACACCCGCTGATGCATGCCCAGCATCGGAAAAATATAACTAAAATGCTTGTCGGTATTTCCACCTGTGCCATGAATCAGAATAATGCTGGGAAATGCAGAACGCTGTCCGACTTCGTGATAGTTAAGTTGCAAATCAGCATAAGGAAACTGTCGAGTAATCACGTCTAAATCCATATAGACTCCTGATCTTGTTGTTTTATAGTCTGTTCAACCGCAGAGAAAAAAACTGATATTGAATACAGTTGAGATGCAAAACGGGTTATTAAAAAAAGACCCACGATCAAGAGAGGCGATCGTGGGTCAAAAGGTTTAATCGAATTTGAACTCTTCAGCTTCAAGCAGGAACAGGCTTTCACCACCCGCTAGAATATTGGCAGTATGCGTTGCAGTTCTTGGTAAAATCCGTGCAAAGAAGAATTGTGCAGTTTTGATTTTTGCTGCATAGAACGGATCGGTATGACCTTGTTCAATTTTCTGCTGTGCCGTAATCGCCATTTTTAGCCATAAATAAGCCGACACCACATAACCGGAGAAATATAAATAATCGACTGAGGCCGCACCAATTTCATTGACAGACTGTTGTGCCTGAGTCTGAATGGTTTTGGTGAGCTCCAGCCACTGTTCGGTTAGCTGGCTGACTTGTGCAACTTGCTGGCTTAATTGGGCATGTTGCTGATGATCTTTCACATAAGCCTGAATCTCATCGGTCAATGCAGTCAGCAAGCCAAGCTTTGAACCCAGAACTTTACGCGCCAATAAATCAATCGACTGAATTTCAGTGGTGCCTTCATAAAGGCTGGCAATACGTGCATCACGGGCAATCTGCTCCATGCCATGCTCGGTAATATAACCGTGACCACCGAAGACCTGCATACCATGCTTCGCCGCTTCCACGCCTGTTTCAGTCATGAGTGCTTTGGCAATTGGGGTGAGTAATGCCAGACGGTCTTCAGCTGCTTTTTTCTCATCGGGATTATCGGTTGCTTCAGCAATATCGGCATAGGTCGCCAGATAATAGGCCAGCGCACGTGAACCTTCTGCAAATACCTTTTGAGTCAGCAGCATGTTACGTACAGCCGGATGCACAATAATTGGATCTGCTGGCTGGTTGGGCGCCTTGGCACCTTCCAAAGAACGCATGGCCAGACGGTCTTTGGCATAAGCCAATGCGCCCTGATAAGAAGATTCTGCTGCTGCCAGACCCTGAATCGCTGTACCAATACGCGCCGAGTTCATAAAGGTAAACATGCAGTTCAGGCCGCGGTTTTCAGGCCCGATCAGAAAACCTTTGGCATTGTCAAAATTCAGTACACAAGTCGCATTCCCGTGAATCCCCATTTTGTGTTCAAGCGCGCTGCAGACCACGCCATTACGCGAAGCCACATTGCCCGCTTCATCCAAATTGTATTTCGGCACGATAAACAGCGAAATACCTTTGGTACCGGCAGGCGCATCGGGTAAACGTGCCAGTACGATATGTACAATATTTTCAGCCAGGTCATGTTCACCGGCAGATATAAAGATTTTCTCACCGCTGATGCTATAGCTACCGTCTTCATTTGACACAGCTTTGGTACGAATCAGGCCAAGATCAGAGCCGGCATGAGATTCAGTCAAGCACATGGTTCCAGTCCAGCGGCCTGCAATTAAAGGTACCAGGAATTTCTGTTTCTGTTCATCGCTACCGTGGTGCTCTAAAGTACGCATGGCACCATGGGACAGGCCTGGGTACATGCCCCAAGACCAGTTCGTTGCGGTAATAATTTCAGAAATGGCAATACGGTATAAGGTCGGGAAGCCCTGACCGCCATATGCTTCGTCACCAGTTAATGAGGTAAAGCCGAGTTCTACATATTTGTCATAAGCTGCTTTAAACCCATCCGGGGTGGTTACGACGCCATCCTGCAAACGGCAACCCTGCTGGTCGCCTGTCGCATTAATCGGTAGAAGTTCGTTTTGGCAAAAGTCCGCAGCGACTTCCAGATATTGCTCCATAATATCCATAGAAACCTTGTCTGCGAATTTTGCATAGCCCTGATATTTCTGTTCAACGTTTAACAGGTCTTTCAGGACAAACTTCATGTCTTTTAATGGCGCAATATAATTTCTCATCGTAATTCCCTTGTATGAGTTCTAATTTGTATATTTATGACAATTAATTTCATAATACGAAATTATGTTTTAAATCCACTATAATATAATTTAAAGAATAAAATCTAGTCATTCGATGAAATTTCCCATTTAAAAATAAAAAATATACAGGATGAAAAAAGCCATTCATGGTGGAATGGCTTTTCTATTCAGCGACTTCACTAAAGTTGATTAACGTGGAAAAAATTGAGCTAAACGTTGCTGAACAATCTGCTCTGCCTCCTGCATGATATTTTCGATCAGCGCCTGACAAGTCGGAATGTCATGAATCAATCCCATCACTTGACCTGCAGTCAGTACACCAGCATCAATATCGCCATTTTCTAAAGCGAGCTTGCCTTTTAAACCGCTGACATAGGGACGAATCTGTTCAAATTGCAGGTTTGGATCTTCACTCATTTTCACCACAAGATCAGATACCGCATTTTTGGCAACACGGGCAGTATTCCTGAACTGTCGATACAGCAGATGTGTCGCCCTTTCATCATTATCGACATAGAACTGTTTGATGTTTGAATGGATCGGCGCTTCCTTAGTGGCACAAAAGCGTGTACCCATATTGATGCCTTCAGCACCTAAAGCCAAAGCTGCGACCAGACCACGGCCATCAGCAAAACCGCCACTGGCCACAATCGGCACAGTAAGCTGATCCGCAGCGGCAGGAATTAAAATCAGGCCAGGAATATCGTCTTCACCCGGATGGCCCGCACATTCAAAACCATCAATCGAAATGATATCCGCACCGATTCTTTGTGCTGAAAGCGCATGACGGACGGAAGTACATTTATGAATGACAATAATGCCGTGTTGCTTAAACGCCTCAATATGTTCATGTGGCTTGTTGCCTGCTGTTTCTACGATTTTGATACCGCTTTCAATGATCGCCTGTCGGTATTCTGCATATGGCGGCGGATTCACAGCGGGCAATAAAGTCAGATTGACCGCAAAAGGCTGATCGGTCATTTCTCGGCAGCGGGCAATTTCCTTGACCAAGGCTTCAGGCGTCGGTTGAGTCAATGCCGTTAATGTTCCCAAGCCACCTGCATTAGATACGGCACTGGCCATTTCTGCGGTACCGACCCACATCATGCCGCCCTGAATAATTGGATAGCGAATGCCTAAAAGCTCGGTAATACGGGTCTGAATTTTCATAAATGCTCTCCTTAGCATCCGGTAAATTGTGCAGGGCGTTTTTCGACAAAAGCCTGGACACCTTCTTTATAGTCCTGACTGCTCAGAGCTAGATATTGCAGGTTTTGTTCCAGCTCCAGTTGCTGGTCTATGTTATTTTCAGCACTGCGTTGCAAGGCCTGTTTGGTTAAAGCCAGCGCATAAGTCGGCTGTTGAGATAATCGGTGTGCAATGTCGTCGATATAAGCATCAAATTCTGTATCTGGAAGCATTTTCCAGATCATGCCCATTTCAGCGGCCTCTTTGGCATGCACCGGTTCCCCCAGAAAAGTAAGTGCCATGGCACGTGCATAACCGATTAAACGTGGCAACATCCAGGTGCCACCGGCATCAGGAATCAAGCCAATTTTAGAAAAGGCCTGAATAAATCGGGCACTTTCCTTGGCAATGACCAGATCACAGGCCAGCGCGATATTGGCACCTGCACCAGCAGCCACACCATTCACTGCTGCGATTACCGGTTTGGGACTCTGGCGGATCAGATTAATCAAGGGATTATAGTATTTGGCCAGCGAGCCTTGCGGTGGCAAAGGCACATTGCCGAGCTGTCCAGCACGTTCTTTTAAATCCTGTCCCGCTGAAAATGCCCGGCCATTACCGCGAATCACAATTACCCGAATATTCGGATCTGTATTCCAGTTTTTCAGCACCTGTTGCACTTCCTCATGCATTTGCTGGTTAAAACTGTTGAGTGAATCCGCGCGGTTAAAGCTTAAGGTTGCGACGCCTTGCTGAACCTGAGTTTGAATCGTTTTCCACATCATCAATTTCCTTATTTTTCCGGTATCCCTACAATTAATAGCCTTTATTAACATCTACCTGATGGCATAAATCCAGCCCGAGATTTAAACGTCGGTCATTTTCTAGAATCTGTTCCACCACCACAGACATGGGTGCATGTGAGGCAACATGTGGTGTAACAACGATCTTTTCATGCTGCCAGAATGGATGTTCAGCAGCTAATGGCTCCTGTTCAAATACATCGACAATTGCACCACGTAACTGGCTGGAATCTAATGCATTTAATAAATCTTGCTCAATTAAATGCTGACCCCTCCCGACATGAATTAATGCCGCCTGCTCAGGCAACCGCTGAAATAATTCAGCAGAAAGAATGCCGGTATTTTCTTCAGTGAGTGGCAGCAGGTTAATCAGAATCTGACTTTGAGCCAGGAATTCGGAAAGCTGTTCTTGGCCTACATAGCTTTTAACTTGATTAATGTCTTTTGGGGAATTCGACCAACCAGAGACTTGATAGCCCATGTCTGCGAAACGTTCTGCTACGTATCCACCCATATGCCCCAGTCCCATAATTCCGATCTGGATATGATGGCTATAACTTTGACGATACTGTTTCCATAGCTGCTGCTTTTGCTGCTGGATCATGCAGTCAAAATAACGCTGGAAATACAGCACGCCCCAGAGCAGGTAATCAAGCATGCCTTTTTGATGATGTGGATCCAGTACCCGGCAGACTGACTGGTCAGCTCTAATCTCGTTTAAATTTAAATGTTCGACCCCTGCAGCAATCGAATGAATTAGACCAAGTTCTGGAAGTTGCCGAAGTTTTTCCAGATCTGGAAACCACGAAGCTGCTGTGGTCGCCTGTTCAGCTTCCGGGCTGTCCACTGTACAGAAACTGCCAGCAGGCGCATATTTCTGAAAAGACTTGACCAGAATCGCCTCAATATTCGGCACAGTACTGGAAATCACAATCATGATGCATACTCCGTATATTGATGCTCAATCAGGGATAATGCAGCCTGCCAGGCACGCTGTAAAATCGGTTCAACTAAAGGACTGGCGAACTGCTTGGCAGTTTTAATTCGGACTTCTTCTGCTGGATAATGCAATTCAGCACCACCGCTTAAGGCCTTCACCTGTGCCTGACAGGCACGCTCCAGAAAATAAATTTCATGAAAAGCCCGTGCAATGGTTTCGCCAGCCGTTAATAGGCCATGATTACGTAAAATCATGGCACGATGACCAGCTAAATCCTCAATCAGGCGTTCCTGCTCATCTGTTGACAGTGCCACGCCTTCATACTCGTGATAGGCCAACTGCTGATAAAATTTCAGCGCATGCTGGGAAATTGGCAGAAGTCCATGTTTCTGGGCAGAAACGGCTATCCCATCTGCGGTATGTGTATGAATGACGCAATTCAGATGAGGATGTGCTTCGTGAATTGCGGAGTGGATCACGAAGCCAGCCATATTCACCGGCTTGTCCTGTTCATAGCTTTCTACGACCTGTCCTGCATGATTGATCTTGACCAGCGTTGAGGCACGCATTTTTTCAAAAGCGACGCCATACTGATTAATCAGAAAGCAGTCTGGCTGATCGGGCACTCTTAAACTGATATGGGTATCAATCAGGTCGGTCATCCGGTAATGCGCAATAATGCGATAAAGCGCTGCAAGCTCACAACGTGCCTGCCATTCAGCATCTGTAACCAGAGTTTTTATTGTCATGATTCCATCCTGGAAAAATATAGCATTTTGATCACTATCTGTTATATCATAATTTTAGAAAAACAGAATATTATTTCATAAGGCGAAATAAATCATTACAAGGAGTTGCTATGCCAACATCACAATTAAACGGACTTGAATATCTCACTGCCATCAAGAATGGGGAAATTTCCAGTTCAGCCATGAGTGAAATTATTCCCATGCGTCTAACGTTGGTGCGTGAGAACTATGTGGAATATGAAGTACGCCCCGATCAGCGCCATTACAATTTACAAGGTGGGATTCATGGCGGTTTTTGTGCAACGGTTTTAGACAGTGCGACCGGTGCTGCCGTGCATACGACGGTTGATGCCGGGGTAAGTTTTTCGACCATCGATCTGAATGTGAAAATGCTGAAAGCCATGAAAAGTGGTGAAACCTATACTGCCATTGGTGAAGTCATCCGGATCGGACGTAATGTACTCACTTCAGAAGGCCGGATTGTCGATAAAGAAGGTAAAGTTTATGCCTTTGGTTCAGCGACTTTATTGGTGACTGGACGCAAATAGTCTTTGAACTGATTTAAACATTCCCTGCATGTGCAGGGATTTTTATTTCTCTATCTATATAAATAGCGCAATAAAAAATGCCATGCATATCATCTATACATGGCATGAAGGTGATAACTCAAGCGGTTAAGCTGCTTCAGGGTTTTCAATCACCATTGCCAAGCCTTGACCCAGACCAATACACAGGCTGATCACGGCATATTTTTTACCGGTACGCTGTAACTGACGCGCAACGGTTAAAGCCAAACGCGCACCCGAACAGCCCAGTGGATGGCCAATCGCAATTCCGCCACCATTTGGGTTGACACGCGGATCATCAAAAGCAACATCCAGACCTTTCAGGCAAGACAATACCTGACTGGCAAATGCTTCATTGATCTCGATAATGTCCATATCGTCCAGCGTTAAGCCTGCACGTTTTACGGCTTTTTTGATTGCTTCAATTGGACCTGCACCCATGATGCGTGGCTCAATCCCAGCCGCGGCTGAAGACAGGATCCGCGCCAGAGGTTTTAAGCCGTACTGTTCCTGAACTTTTTCACTGCCGATCATCAGTGCTGCAGCGCCGTCATTGATACCTGATGCATTCCCCGCAGTCACCACCCCACCTTCAAATAGCGGTTTTAACTTGGATAATGCTTCAAATGTTGAAGAAGCACGTGGATGCTCATCTTCAGTGACCTGTTTAGGCGGCAATTTTCGTCCTTGAGAAACTTCAATTGGAGTAATTTCACCTGCAAAGAAACCTGCTTCTTTTGCTGCCTGATATTTTGCCTGTGATGCAGCGGCGAAAGTATCTGCCTGTTCACGTGAAATACCAAATTCTTCAGCCACATTATCACCAGTTTCCGGCATGCTGTGTGCGCCAAACTGTTCAGTGAATTTACGGTTCGGAAAACGGGTACCAATGGTCGTATCATAAATTTTGGCCTCACGTGAATACGCGCTTTCTGCTTTACCCATCACAAAAGGCGCACGTGACATGCTTTCTACACCACCGGCAATATACAGCTCACCTTCGCCTGCGGTAATCGCGCGCGCCGAATCAATCACTGCCCCTAGACCCGAAGCACATAGACGGTTGATGGTCTGTCCGGGCACAGTGACCGGCATACCGGCTAACAATGCTGCAAAACGTGCCACATTACGGCTATCTTCACCGGCCTGATTGGTGCTGCCAAAGATGACATCTTCTACATCTGCTGCCGGAATACCGGTTTTTTTCAGCAGATTTCTAATTACGGTTGCTGCCAGATCATCTGGACGGACACTTGCCAGACTTCCTGCATGGCGACCAATTGGTGAACGTAACCCATCATAGATATATGCATTTAACATGAATGTTATTCCTTTAACTTTTTAATTAATGTGTGCTATGGACAAGTGCTAAACCGAGCTGAACACGGCGACGCAGCCAAGGACTTGGACGGTAGCGCTGGTCACGGGTAATCGCGGTCATGCGATCCAGAATTTTCAGGATTTTTTCAGCACCCAATACATCACCCCATTCAATTGGGCCATGCGGATAACCGAGGCCTAATTTCACGGCAATGTTAATGTCTTCTACCGTAGCTACGCCTTGCTGGGCAATATCACAACCAAGGTTCACAATCATCGCCAAAGCACGCTGCGCCACAAAGCCGACACTTTCCTGAATTGTGCTCGCAGTCACGCCATCCAGATTAAAAATCGATTGTGCGGCATGAGTCAGTTCAGGCTTGGTCACAAGAGTTGGCATTAAAGTGCGATGTTTATTCAGACCATAGAGCAGGTCGATGCAGACCACTTGCTGAGGTGTCACCTGATAACGGACAGCGGCTGAAGTTGCATCTTCACCATAAGTGGCAATTAAGATTAAGGCATCTGCCGAAGGTGTTTCAGTTTGTTCGATCTGAATATTGAACTGTTGCAGATACTGCTCAAGCGCCTGACGATCTTCACTATATTCTGTGCCTAGCCAGACTGCTGGATAGTGATCGAGCTTTTCAACCAGTGTTGGAGCCACATCACCTACTTTGCTACCTGAAGTGTAATCATAGAAGCCTTTACCGGTTTTACGACCGAGCTGTTTGGCAATAAAGCGTTGACGGGTAATCACACTTGGACGGTAACGTGCTTCTTCATAATACTGGTGATAAATCGATTCACTCACCGGATGCGATACATCCATACCGGTCAGATCGCCTAGCTCAAAAGGTCCCATTTTAAAACCGATCCCATCGCGGTAAATCCGGTCAATCTCATAAAATGGCGTGACATTTTCATTCAGAATGGCATAGGCTTCACTGCCAAAGGCCCGACCGGCATGGTTAATGATAAATCCTGGGGTATCTTTGGCTTTGACCGGGCGATGTCCCATCTTGGTAGATAATTGAGTCAAGGCTTGCACAATATCAGCGCGGGTATTGAAGCCTTCGATCACTTCCACCACTTTCATCAGTGGTACCGGATTAAAAAAATGATAGCCGGCCACACGTTCCGGCTGACTGCAATTGGCAGCAATGGCACTGATCGATAATGAAGAGGTATTCGATGCCAGAATGGCTTCCGGTTTTACAAGCGCTTCCAGTTGCTGCATCAGCTTTTGCTTGATTTCCAGATTTTCGATAATCGCTTCAACAATCAGATCACAATCTTTCAAGTCTTCTAGCTGCTGCGCGATTGATAAATGGGCAATATCTTCAGCTGCTTTTTCGTGGCTAAACTTGCCTTTATCGGCCAGTGTATTCAGTGTTTTAGCCAGTTTTTCCTGCGCCTGTTCGGCTGCACCGGCTTTGGCATCAAATAACACCACATCATGCCCAGACTGAATGGCAATCTGGGCAATGCCTGCACCCATGGTGCCGACACCAATAATACCGATTTTCTGAATTTGAATGCTCATGCTTATCGTCCCTGATAATTCGGTTTACGTTTTTCAATAAAGGCCTGCATGCCTTCTTTCTGGTCTTCTGAAGAAAACAGCATCTGGAAAGACTTACGTTCCAGGCTAAGTCCGGCATTGAGCGGCACATCTTCGGCCAGTAATGCCACTTCCTTGATTTGCTCCAAGGCAATTGGCGGTAATTTTGCCAGACCTTCGGCCATCTTGATGGCAGTGGCAAGGGTTTCATTGTCCTCGGTCACTTGAGAGACCAGGCCAATTTGATAAGCTTCCGGCGCAGGTACCAGACAACCGGTCATGATGATGCGCATGGCATGAAATTTACCCACTGCACGGAATAAACGTTGAGTGCCACCTGCACCCGGCATCACGCCAACTTTCACTTCCGGTTGACCGAACTGGGCACTTTTTCCGGCAATAATAATGTCAGCATGCATTGCCAGTTCACAGCCACCCCCCAGTGCATATCCGTTTACAGCGGCAATCACCGGTTTTGAACACTGGGCAATAGCCTGCCAGTAACGTTCAGTACGGCGCTGCATCATCTGGATAGTTTCAGCAGTCGCTAATTCTTTCAGGTCGGCCCCTGCGGCAAAGTCTGTTTCGCCCCCAGTGAGAATAATGGCACGGATATTTTCATCATCATTGAGCTGTAGAAAAGCAGCAGCAAGTTTCTGACGTACTTCTGTATTCAAGGCATTTTTTGCTTCAGGCCGATGAATTTTAACCATCGCCACATGCGTCGAGATTTGCTCTATTTGAACGACCTGTTCCATTATAATCTCCATTTATTTTGTATAGCGAAACTTTATTTTGTATAAAACATATGATTTTTAGGTCATTAAATCAAGTTTTTTTAGTCCATAAACTCTAATAAGTTATTTTTTACTAAAAATAGAGTAAAAACTCTTGTTTGGCTAGTAATTTTATGATTAATTGATTTCGCAATACGGAATTAAATATTTTAAATGTAATTTGGTTGTTTATTTAAGTAAAAAATAACCACAGAGCAAAACTAAATATTGATTTGTGAAACATAAATCCTCAGTAAATGCTGATTTTTCAGCCTGGAAATTGAAAAAATCACTGCAGCCGGATGGTGGATACGGCTCAGGCAAACAGAAGCAATCTCCTTAGATCAAGGAAAATACGTTTCCGTGAGGAATAAAATAGATGTAGTGGCAGCATAGGAATGCTGTTTTTAATAAATAGAGGATATAAGAATGACAAGCGACACGATCGTCACAGGAGACAATAAAACACCTGTCTCTTCCGAGGACACCATTAAACAGGCACCAAAACGCCTGTGGATTACAGCTTTTATCTTTGCTTTCCTGATCTTGCTGTGTGACGGTGCGGATATTGGTATTTTGGCTTTCAGCCTGACTAGTTTAAAAGCAGAATGGGGTTTAAGCTCGATGCAGGCGGGTGCTTTAGGCAGCTGGTCTTTATTGGGTATGGGGATTGGCGGGTTTGTCGGTGGATGGGCCTGTGATCGATTTGGACGGGTTCGTGTGATTGTACTGGCAACCATCACCTTCTCCCTACTGTCTGCCTATTCAGGTTTTGCCCAGTCTTATACTGAATTTGCAATTTTGCGTACGCTTTCATGTCTGGGTTTAGGCTGTTTATATATTGCCTGCAACACCTTGATGTCTGAATATGTGCCAACCAAATACCGTACCACAGTATTGGCCACACTCATGACCGGTTTTACCTTGGGCTCGCTGGTGATTACCCTGCTGTCTGGCTGGATTATTCCCGAGTTTGGCTGGCGTATGCTGTACTGGATTACCATTGCACCACTGGCACTGGGTGTCTTGATGCACTTTATGGTGCCTGAGCCAGAATCATGGAAACGTGTCCGTGAAATGAAGCGTACGGGTCAGATCGTGGATAATGATGCCAAAAAAGGCAATCCATATGTCACCATTCTGAAAGACAAGACCCATGGCAAAATGTTTATCTTGTGGTCTTTCAGTTCCGGTTTCCTGCTGTTCGGTTATTTTGGAGTAAGCAACTGGTTACCGACATATCTGGAAGCTGAATTAGGCATCAAGTTCAAGGAAATGGCCCTTTATATGGTCGGTACTTTCCTGACCATGATCTTTGCCAAAGTGATTGCCGGCTATGTGGCAGATAAAATTGGCCGCCGCATCGTATTTGCTTTTGGCACCATGGGCACCGCGATTTTTATTCCAGTGGTGGTATATCTGCATACCCCTGAAAATATTGGTGTCTTAATGCTGATCTTCGGTTTCCTGTACGGTATTCCTTATGCCATTAATGCAACGTATTTAACTGAAAGCTTTCCGACCGGGGTGCGCGGTACTGCTGTAGGCGGTGCATTTAATATTGGCCGAATTGGTGCTGTTTTTGCTCCAATCACCATCGGTTATCTGGCGATGCATGGTTCAATCGGAACCGGCCTGATGGTGATGGGTGCAGCTTATTTCCTGTGTGGCCTGATTCCTGCCCTGTTTATTAAAGACCGTTTATACGATCCACAAAAAGCAGAATAACTGACCACCTGGAGGGCGGCTCAACAAACCACCCTCCTCACACTTCATCTTTTTTGACCTTGCAAGCCAATATCTGTTGTTAGCTGAACAGAATATTGCTCATTTGACGAGCACGATATTCATGCTTCGAAAGTCAAAATCACCTTTATTTAAATTTAAAAATTAAGGCAATCAAAAGGAAAGCGCTTTCCTTATTTACATCTGAAAATTTCTTTAGGGATTAAGAAATGAAAAAAATAGTATTAGTTACGCTGTGCAGTATCGCATCAGCACAGGCATTTTCAGCAGAGGTTTCTCCTGATCGTATCGAGTTTTTAGAAACGCAATTAAAGCAAATTCAGGCTGAGCTGGAACAACAAAAAGCAGCCCAGTTGTCCTTAAAAGCCCAACAGGAACAAACTAAAACTGCAGACTCCAAGACTTTAGGTTCAATGCTTGATAATGTCGATGTTTATGGCTTGATCCGTCTGGATGGCGCAGTAGATTTTAAGAGCACTACCGAAACGCGTGGCCGTACCATTAACCAGATCAATAAAGTACCTTTTACTGAACCGGATTCGGTACGTTCAGATTTCACTTTAGCAGCCAGCCGGATTGGTTTTCTGGCCAAAGATATTGGCGGTAATCCAAATGTATCGGCACGTGTAGAAGCTGACTTCTGGACCAATAATGGTAAAGGTGATGGCGGATTACGCATTCGTCATGCCCATTTTAAATATTATAACTGGACTTTTGGTCAGGCCTGGTCACTGATGTCTACACCTGAAATCAGTACAGAAGCAGTAGACTACAGTTTACTGCTCGGCGGTTCGGTTCTGCGTACGCCTCAAGTCAGTTATGCTTTCAAACTTGATCCGGAAAATACCTGGAATGTCGGCCTGGAATATATGGCAAGTGGCGACCGCTCATCTGCCTTACCGGCATTCACCAGCAAATATGTGCATCAGTCTGGTCCCTTACATTTATTGGCACAAGGCTTTGTCAATGAAAAGCAGGCTCAAACGGATACAGGTGATATTAATAAAATCGGCTGGGGCGTGGGCGTTGGTGGACGCTATCTTATTGATGATAAAAACTCGGTTCAGGGCAATTATTTTCATATCGTCGGGGATCAGCGGATTGCGGCCTATTTAGTTCAGGGCTCGACCGCCGATGGCGCAGCCTGGGGTGGTGATTATTCAGTTGATACTGCGAATGATGAACTTTTACTGAATTCATTTAACAGTCTGAATATCGGCTTTACCCATAAGTTCACACCAAAATGGCGGAGCAGCATTTCCGGCAGTCTGGTCGACTTTGATGACTCAAGTGAATATGCAAGAGCAAATCCGGAAAGTAATAAACGCTTAACCGACTATGTGGCCAATGTGATTTATTCTCCAGTTCCGAATATCAATCTGGGCGCGGAATATCATCATGGTAAACGCGAAACCTTTGATGCCAAAGAAGCTGATATTTCACGGGTAAATTTATCAGCGACCTATCGCTTCTAAAGTCTGAGGAGACAAGGATGTCAGCCCAAGGGCAACCCTCACGCCGTTTCATGTTTATGATGGCCATGACCTGCGCGCTCTGCGCAGGTTGTAATTACTTTAACCAGCCCTTAATTTATTCGATTGCCCAGGACTTAAATATAAGTGTGGCGCAGTCTGGCTGGACAGTGGTCCTGACTCAGATTGGCTATGCAGCCGGTCTGTTTTTGTTTGTGCCTCTGGGTGATTTATTTGAAAAGCGTTTATATATCTGTAGCCTGATGTGCTGTACCGGCCTGGCACTGATCGGACTGTCTGCCAGCAGTAATTTGCAGATGCTGTATGGCTTTACCCTGCTTGCCTCATTTTGTTCTATTAGCACCCAGATTCTGATTCCTTTTGCCGCCAATTTATCGCAGCGTGAAAAAAGTGCCGAAGTGGTGGGTCTGCTGATGAGTGGTGTTCTGGTCGGTATCCTGTTTGCCCGAACTGTATCAGGAATGATTTCTACCTTATGGTCCTGGCATGCCGTGTACTTATTAAGTGGTTGCGCCATTTTACTTTTAAGTATTGCGATGTGGTATCAGTTACCCAAAGCGAAAAGCCAGTTACAGATGAGCATTTTACAGATCTATTATTCCTTATTTACCTTTGCCAAGACCGAACCGATGTTGATGCGACGGAGTCTTATCGGCGGTCTGGGTTTTGGAATGCTGAGCATCATTTTTACCACCATGACTTTTATTCTGGCAGAAGCACCCTACCATTTTAATGACTTCCAGATTGGTCTGATGGGCGTCGTGGGGGTAATCGGGATCTGGTCTTCACAATGGACGGGGAAAATGATTGGCCGCCATCGGGAGAAGTGGCTGGCACAGCTCGCGACAGCTGGACTGATTTTGGCCTGGATTCCTCTGGCTTTTGCACAGCGCAGTTTATGGTTATATATTCTGGGCCTGATGATTGCCTATTTTGGCATTTCATCTTTACATGTACTCAACCAGAATCTGGTCTATCGGCTTTCAGTCCAAGCCCGCTCGCGTATTAATGCCATCTACATGACCTGTTATTTTTCTGGTGCCGGGCTTGGTGCATTTCTGTCTTTAAGTTTATGGAAAATCTATGGCTGGCCGGCCTGTGTAGCACTCGGTTTTCTATTTGCCTTGCTGATGTTTGTAATTAATTATTATGACCTGAATCAAAAACACAATTTGGTGAATATCCAGCCCAGACCTTAATCACTGTACTTTCACCTTGAATTTTTAATTTCTTTGCGGATGATCAGATTCCATGGATAAATAAAGAGGCTTTAATTCAGTTAAAGGCGCAGGTTTCGCATAAAAAAAGCCTTGTAGTAAATCACAGCCTTGTTGATAAAGTAATTGGGCTTGATTCAAGGTTTCCACACCTTCAGCCACAACATCTAAATCAAGCTGATGGGCCAGATGAATGATGGATTGAACAATTGCAGCATTCTGATCATCCAGTGTCAGTTCCTCGATAAAACTCCGATCTAGCTTGATCTGGTTGATCGGTAGGCGCCGTAGATAACTCAGGCTTGAATAGCCGGTCCCAAAGTCATCAATCGCGACTTGAACACCTAAAGCACGTACCGTTTTCAAAATTTCAATGGTGCGATCTGCGCCATTAATAATCACCCCTTCGGTAATCTCAATTTTGAGCAGTTCCGGAGGCAATTGACTGCTTGCAAGGACATGTTTAAGTATTTGCAGGAAACCTGCCCTGCGGAATTGGAGCGGAGAAATATTGACCGATACGGTGATCTGACGATTGTGCTGCTTGTTCCATGCAGCAATATCTACGCAGGCTTTTTCCAGAACCCACTGGCCTACACCGATAATTTGCCCTGTTCGTTCTGCAAGCGGAATGAAAACCGCAGGAGAAATATAACCCTGCTGCGGGTGCTGCCAGCGAATCAGAGCTTCTACGCCAGTCACCTGACCATTTGCAGGATTAATAATCGGTTGATAGAAAAGATTAAACTGTTTCTGGTTGATCGCTTGCATCAGTTCCATACGCAGATTTGCATAATCTATTTCTGGTGCAGGTTTCATATTGGTTTTTTCATACCATTGCCAGATATTTCGGCCTTGTCTTTTGGCTTCCTGCATCGCCAGAACAGACTGATAAATCAGCTCAGAAGAATGCTGAATCGAACTGTCATCTGCAACAATACCAATACTGGCACTTAAATGAATCTTGTATTCATCCACGATAAAAAGCTGGGACAGCAGCTCCAGCATTTTTTCAGCAATAGCCTCGACTTCACTTTGCGCATACTCACCTGACATGAGTAAAATAAATTCATCTTCGGCAAAGCGGCATAGCACATTGTTTTCCTGAGCGAAACCCTGCAAGCGCTCACCCACACTTTTCAGAATCTGGTCACCGACCAGATGTCCCAGACTATCATTAATATTTTTAAAGTCATCCAGATCTATATACAGCAGGATTAAAGGCTGTGCGCTATCGTGCCGCTGTGCAAAAACCTGCTCTAGAATCTGCTTGAAAGCATGCTGATTCGGCAAGCCGGTTAAATGGTCATGAGTGTGCTGATGCTTGATATATTCTTCATGAATACGCTGCTGGGTAATGTCTTCCTGAATCCCCAGAAAATGGGTGCAGTTTCCGTTTTGATCAAAAATCGGGCCAAGGGTCAAACGGTTCCAGAACCAGCTGCCATCCTTACAATAATTTTTGATGGTTACCTGCGCTTCTTGTTGTTGTTTTACTGCTTGCTGGAGTAACAAAATCTGATCTGCTGCCGTATCCGCTCCATATAGGAAAAAGCAACTTCGTCCCAGAACTTCCTGTTCGGTATAACCGGTGAGTTTCAGAAAAGCCGGGTTGACATATACCATCGACATTTTTTCCGAAACATCGGTGATAAAAATCCCATTTGGACTTGCCTCGACCCCACGCTTTAATAATCGTAGAGCTTCCTTATTTTTACGGCGTAAAGTAATGTCTCGTGCAATACCAATCACACCGGTAACTTTCTGGTTCTGGATAATCGGCAAATTGGTTAAATCCAGCCAGATAATATCTCCCTGAACGTTATAAATCGGAAGTTCATAATGTTGTGCTTTACCTTGCAGCGTTTCTGAAAATGAAACATTGGCAAGTTCCTGGAATTCGGTAGGTATAAATGCACAATAATGCTGGTTTTGAATTTGCTCCTCGGAAAAACCTGTAATTTCCTGGCAGGCAATGTTGGTATTAAGCACATAGCCCTGTAAATCCAGTTCAAAAATGATATCGGGATGATAGGTATAGAAAGAACAGTACTTTTCATTAATTGCCTGTCCTTTCTGCCGTTCATGATCAAGCTCGATCGCGAGTGCAACCAAATTCGCAGCTTGCTGTAACAGCCGGATATGAGACTCTGTCGGTATTTTAGGCGTTCGATAGTAAGTTGCAAAAGTGCCGTATAAAACATCCGATGCGCTAATGATCGGTGTTGACCAGCAGCTCGACAGTTTTTCTGCATTGATCAAAGCACGGTAAGACCTCCAGTTGGGATCTTTCATCAAGTGTGGACTAATGACGAGCTGACGCAAAAAGGCAGCCGTACCGCAAGTGCCTTGATCTGGCCCGATTTTTAAATCCTGGATTGCGCTGCAATATTCTTTTGAAAAGTGCTGTTTACCACTGATAAAGCTTAAGGTTTGCGTGTCTTCTTTATAGAGCATGATGGTGACAAACGCATCTGGAATACGCGATTCAAGCCACTGACTGATGATATCGAGAATAGGTTTAAGCTCGGTATGGCGGCCAATCAGGTTGAAAATATGAAAAATATCTTGTTCATCACAGTTACTATCCATGCAGAATATCACCTTCCTTAGCTTGCTAATATTCTAGACTTATTTTTAAAACAATCATTAGGTGTTTAGTCCCGGCATTTGATGGATCGGATCAATCTTAAAAAGTTCAGGTTCATCTGTCCACTGTTTGCAGATGAATTCGTAGGGAGTCAGGCCCCTGAGTGTTTTGAGTCTGCGGCCGAAGT
>NZ_VPCO01000024.1:0-44007 GCF_013418175.1 Acinetobacter sp. YH12200 | reverse complement strand
AATTTTCTGACAAATATTTCTCAAATAAACTTCGAGTCATTTCTACCATCAATCAATGAAAATAATTTCGATCGATCAACCAGTAAAAATCCACACAAGTTGTTCTTCATAATCTCTTAATGATCTTCTTGCTCTTCGTCAGAAACAAGTTACTAGGCAACTCACACAACAACCTAACTTAATCAGCTAAGTTCGTTTTGCTGTATCGCCTTGATGCAGCGTATTCTATACACTTTAGAAACAAGCGCAAGGGCTTTTCTCAAAAAGATTCAAAAAAGTGACGTGTACGTTTATTTTTTAATCTAAAATGTTATTTTTAGCCTTTTTGAGAAATTTTCCAGATTTTTTGCATTAAAAGTATAACCAAATATTAATCTCTGCGCTCTACCCTATTAAAAAAGCATCAATACCATTTGATCCTTTATACTTGATCTTTTAATTCGTCTGTTCAGCCAACCAAGTCATAAATTTTTGACGTTCAGCTTTGGATGCCTTTTGCCATAATTGAATGAGTTGTTGATCATTCTGCCCGACGAATTGAGTTTGAGGGGTGGCGACCGTAGCTACACTAGCTGCCTGAGCATATACAGGTGCTGGTTGATTAAGTGATGTTGCTGACTTGCTACTCATCTCGACTGTTTTGGTCAATACATTATTTGCAAACCATGTTCTCGCTGCATCTTTAGCGCCCGCTTGCTGAACAAGCAGCTGATTTTTTGCATCATATAAGCCAATGATGGGCTGATCCTGGTACTTTTTAGCTTCGTCAAAATTCTGAGGTGCATTAATTAACGCTAAACGATAGGTTTCACCATCTTTAAGCTCTGGAGTTTTTACAGTAAGCACTCCCGACTTTAAAATGTCATGTGAATTATCAGAGTGCTGAAAAAACTCATTATAGCGGACGCTGATATTATTCATTCCAGCATCCAGTTTATAAGTTGAATTAGAACGTAATAGATTTGATTTTATTTCCTGATTATTTACCGCAACGATCTTAATTTCTTCAGGTACTGTAATAGTCACCGCTGAAAAAACCGAGGTACTAAACAACAGTGCCCCTACAGTTGCCGCAATACGAAAATCCATATCATCTACTCATTTCAAGTTAATTATTAAAGTTGAGCTGCACTATGCCGCGTCGAAATGACAATTTTATGACAAAAACTTCTCTTATTTCACCTGAACTTTTAGCACCTATTTTACTGGCAATTTTAAATTATCTGCTATTAGCCAGTACAAATAAAAAAAGAAGCACAAAAGTACTTCTTTTTAGCTGAAACCCGATTTATGCAAAGGTTTTAAAACGCTCCGCATCATCCATAAAGGTTTTTTCGCCTGCGGGTGCTTCAATAGAACCAAAAACTAATTGTGCGCGAAGCTTCCAGTGCGATGGGACTTCAAAAGTTTGTGCAACTTCTTCATCAATAATTGGATTGTAATGCTGCAACGAGGCACCGATATTCTTCTCTGCCAAAGCCGTCCAGGTTGCAAACTGCGCAATGGCTGAAGAATGCTCTGACCAGACCGGAAAGTTATCGGCATAGAGTGCAAACTGTTCTTGCATCGATTTCACCACATTCTGGTCTTCATAAAACAATGCGGTGCCATAACCTGCTGCAAAACCATTAATTTTATTATTGGTTGCTTCAAATGCATCTGTCGAAACAAGATCACGCAAGGTTTCACGCACAATATGCCAGAAAGTATCATGTGATTGACCAAATAAAATTACCACACGAGAAGTTTGCGAGTTAAAAGATGATGGGCTGTGTTTAACTGCATCTTTAATGAGATTTTCAATTTCAGCCTGCTCCAGGCTCACATTTTTCCCAATGGTATAAATGCTTCGGCGCTGTTTGATTTGATCTAAAAATGCCATAAATTCACCTCTATGTATTTTGATTATTAAAAACTGATAAAGTCATACTACGTGTTTTGAGCACTTAAAACAGGTGCATTCCCATAACAATGTGTTTTATTTATAGAACAATCAGACTTAGATCTGAATAGAATATTTGTATTAGATTTCATTCGCAGCATCCATGCTGCTATACCGTCCTTCATCGGTTTTTAACTCAATACTTTAAAAAAGTGCTGATCTTGCTGTTCTAATTTTTCTTTTGCTGCCTGCTCAATCGAGCCAAAGCAAAGTTGGGCACGTAACAACCAGCTCTTTTCAATGTCAAAATGCTCGGCGACTAAAGTGTCGATCTGCGGATTATAATGCTGTAAAGATGCACCTAAACCCGAATCTGCCAATGCAGTCCATACGGCAAATTGCGCCATTCCTGATGTCTGTTCAGACCAGATCGGGAAATCTTCTGCATTGAGTGGCATTTTCTTTTGTAGTTGCTGAATCACGGCTTGATCTTCGTAAAATAAAATCGTGCCATATGCCGCGGCACACTGATTCAACTTGATCTCTGCACCTTCGTAAATATGTGTGGGCACATGCTGGCGTTGAACCTGTTTGACAAGCTCCCAAAACTTATAATGAGAATCCGCAAATAACACTACAATCCGCGTACTTTGGGAATTATAGGCTGAAGGACAACTGCGGACTGCTGCCTGAAGCATTTCACTCAGATACGCCTGACTATAATGTACGCGCTTGCCAAGTTCATAAATACTACGGCGCTTTTTCAACTGATCAACAAAAGTCAGTTTCAAATCATCATCGGATTTGTTTTTTTTCGAAAATTTAAAGTCCTTGGTTATATCACTTGTTAATACCTGACCAATTTTATTTAGCAATGCCATTTCTTCCCCCCACAAAACCCAGCTAAAACAGCTCGAATAATCCCATACAAGTATAATGGCTTTATTACGGTAGATAGATCTGGTTCATATTTTCTAGCTGATTTTTAAAGCATTCAAACCCCTCAAAAACAACAAACTCCGCACTTAGCGGAGTTTGTGTGAATTATCACGCATTATTTATTTTCAGTTTCAAACAATGCAGCAACAAAAGATTTGGCAGAGAAAGGACGCAAGTCATCAATTTTCTCACCCACACCAATAAAGCGAATCGGCACATGAGTACGACTGGCAATATTAAACAGTACGCCACCTTTGGCAGTCCCATCGAGTTTGGTAATGGTCAAACCGGTTAGGCCTACCGCCTCATCAAACATTTCGACCTGGTTAATGGCATTCTGACCTGTTCCGGCATCGACAACCAACATCACTTCATGTGGTGCAGTCGCATCAATTTTCTGCATGACACGTTTTACTTTGGTCAACTCTTGCATCAAATGACCTTTGTTATGCAAACGACCAGCTGTATCAGCAATTAATACATCTACGCCTTTGGCACGCGCACTTTCAAAAGCATCGAAAATGACTGAAGCCGAGTCTGCACCATTGCCTTGAGCCACGACCGCAATATTATTACGCTCACCCCAGATCTGTAGCTGCTCCGTTGCAGCTGCACGGAAAGTATCACCTGCCGCCAGCATGACAGTCTTGCCTTCACCTTGCAGACGTTTGGCTAGTTTGCCAATCGTGGTGGTTTTACCTACACCATTTACACCGACCACTAAAATCACATAAGGCGATTTATTCGGATCAATGTGTAGCGGTTTTACCCGGGGTGCCAATAAAGCCACCAGTTCTTCCTGAAGCGCCTTATACAGTGAATGCGAGTAGATCAAGTCACCACGTTCGGTACGCTCGGTCAGGTTAGCAATGATGGTCTTGGTGGCTTCCACACCAATATCGGCCACCAGCAGCTGCTCTTCGACTTCTTCTAATAATTCATCATCAATTTCTTTACCACCGATCAGGATATTGACCATCCCATCGGCAAGGTTTTTACGGGTTTTGGTTAAACCCTCTTTCATACGGCTAAAGAAGCCACCTTTCGCCGCAGAATCTTCATTTTCAGTTTCTGTTACGACAGGTGCAGAAACTACAGCTGCTTCGCTTGGCGTTTCTACGATAGGCACATTGACCGCAGGTAAGCTCGGTAATGTGACATCATCATCTCCGATATCAGCATCAATCAAAAATTTGTTTTGCCCATTAGATTGCTGTTGCATGCCGAATCCTTGAAAAGCATTGCGTTAAAAACCCAGATTCTACCATAACTTGCCTGCTTTGCAGCTAGCAATGCAAATGCTGGACAAACATACCAAAAAGCTACAGCTCTTGGTTGCTTTCATCTCCGCATTTATTAAAAATAACCCTAAATACAAATGCCTATTTTTGGGAGATCTAGTGTCCGCCACCTTTTTGACTGTCTCCTCTTTTTCCAGAATGATTAAACAAACGCTTTATCCACTTGGTGTCCTATTGCTGGGATTAAGTATTAATCAGGCCCAAGCCCAGACTCGCAGTGAATTATCACGCACCACTTTTGAAACGACTTTAAGCAATGGATTAAAAGTCATTATTCGGGAAGACCATCGTGCGCCCATGGTGATGACCCAGATCTGGTATAAAGTCGGCAGCAGTGATGAATCTGGCAATATTCTGGGGGTATCGCATGCACTTGAACATATGATGTTCAAAGGTACGCATAAAGTTCCAAATGACGAATTTACCCGTCTGAGCCGGATTTATGGCGGCAGCATCAACGCCGCCACCTTTACCAATTACACCAATTATTATCAGCTCTATCCTAAAGCCTATTTCCCCATGGCACTGGAACTTGAATCTGACCGCATGAGCAATTTATTACTGCGGCAGCAGGACTTTGCGCCAGAAATTAAAGTGGTGATGGAAGAACGGCGCCAGCGTACCGATGACAACCCGCGCGCTCAGGCATTTGAACGCTTTAAATGGATCAGTTATCCGACCAGCCATTATCGCCAACCGGTGATTGGACATATGAAAACTCTAAATAATATTCAGTTAAATGATATCAAAAAATGGTATCGGGATTGGTATAGCCCCAATAATGCCATTCTGGTAATTGTTGGAAATGTGGAATCGGAAGCGGCTTTAGCGCAAGTGCAAAAATATTTTGGAGATATCCCTGCGCGTCCAACACCGCCACGTAATGATGTGCTGGAGTTTGAGCGCTTAGGCTATCGGCATATGGAAATTAACAGTAATGTTCAGGTGCCCAATCTGTACATGACCTGGAATGTGAAATCCCTCGGCACTGCCAAAAACCCACAAGATGCGTATGCCTTGACCATTATTCGCAGTCTTTTGGACAGCGGCATTTCTTCACGCCTGCAAGACCGTCTGGTGCGTGATCGTAAAATTCTGACCTCTGTCAGCGTTTCTTATGATCCTTATAATCGTGGTGACAGCCTGTTTGGCATTTCTGCCTTACCTGCGTCAGGCGTATCTTTGCAAGAGGCACAACAAGCGATTCAGGATGAAGTGGATGTACTCAAAACCACCGCCATGACCCAGCAGGAAGTAGATCGTATCAGCACCCGCTTTATCTCCAGTTTGATTTATAGTCAGGATGATATTGCCGGCCAGGCCAAAATGATTGGCAATCTGGAAGTCAATGGACTGAGTTATCGGCTGATGGATGAACTACCCAAACATTTTGAAAGTGTTAGTGTTCAGGATATCCAGCGTGTCGCCAATGCCTATTTCGTCCGAGACAATCTCAGCACACTTTATCTCTCACCTGAACAAAAAGCCCAATAATGGGGATTGCAATGCGTCATCATCTTCGTCCTTTTTTACTTATTTTTATTTTAAGTTTTACTTCTGCTGTTCATGCAGAAAATTATCTGGATCCTCAACCCGATCAAAACGATAATCCGAGTCAGTTACAGTCTATCCCTCTGTTGCAAAGCCTGAAAAATCTCAATCCGCAGCGTGAATTTCAGGCACCGTATATTCACGACCTGAACAATCGCTATCAGGTACGTACGCTATTTGTTGAAACCCAAGATCTTCCAATGGTGGATATCCAGCTGACTTTTAATGCCGGCTCGGCGCGTGATCAGGAAATTACTAAAGGACTCTATGGCCTGTCCAGTATGGCAGCCAAGTTGATGCGTGAAGGCACAGACAGATATAGTGCGAATCAGGTCGCGGCAATTTTTGACCAGACTGGAGCACAATTTAGCGTACAGGCCTATCGGGACATGTTTGTGGTTCGGCTGCGTACGCTTTCAGATCCAAATAAATTGGAACCGGCACTCGGAATGATGATGGAAGTTCTAAAGAATGCGTCATTTAAACCCGCCAGTATTAATCTGGCTTTAAGCAATACCCAAGTGGGACAAAAGCAATTACAGGAAAATCCAAGCCGGCTGATGGATATTCGTTTTTATCGTACTCTATATGGTCAGCATCCTTATGCAGAGCCAATTAGTGGCACCCAAGGCAGTACCAAGAAAATTAATGCCGAATTATTAAAACAATTCCGTGATCAGTTTCTGGTGGCGCAAAATATGAATATTGCTATTACCGGTAAACTCAGCCCCAAACAGGCGCTGGAACTGTCAGAACGGATTGCCGGCAATTTAACTCAAGGTCAAAAAGCAGCTGCATTACCACCGCCTGAAATTAAATATGGTTTTGAAGTGGTGCATTTACCTTATAACTCGTCTCAGGCGCATATCACCTTTGGACATATAGGGCCATCACGCTTTACTGAAGACCGACTGGCCCTAGAAGTCGCCAACCGCATGTTTGGCGGGAGTGGATTTAATGCGGTACTGATGCAGGAACTGCGGGTCAAACGTGGTTTTAGCTACGGCGCTTATAGCTCATTCAGCTTTAGTCAGGCACCCGGAGTATTCAGCTTTAAATATTCTACACGGCAGGATCAGCTACTAGAGAGTATTCAGATTGCACATCAGGCATTTATCAATTTTGTCAGCCAACCGATTGACACTCAACGTCTGGAAGAAACCAAAGCAGGCATGCTGCGCGCCTTCCCTAACAATTACAGCAGCAATGCCACCATTAATGCCCAGTTAGGCAATATGGGCTTTTATAGTGAGCAAAATGATTATTTATCCAGTTATCCGGAACGTCTAGCCAGAATTAGCGCAAAGGATGTGCAAAATGCAATACGCAAACATTTACATCCAGACCGCCTAACGCTGGTCGTGGTCAATAAAGAACTGGATAAAGATGCCTTGAAAATGCGTTTGGAGCAGAATTTAATGGATGCCAATTTCAATTTGCCAGCAAACCCTGTGCCTAAGGCATCTCCACCGAGAGCGGTGGCAGCTGACGCGCCCGCAAAGACTCCTGCTGATAAGCCTGCATCAATTTAAGATACTGCCCACGACGGATGTGCTGCTGCTCTAACAGAGCCAGTGCCAGATCCTGAGTTTGGGGCAAATTTTGCTGTTCAGAAAGTTGCCGAATCTGGGTGATTTGAGAGATGCTAAGCGGACGATAGAGAGCCAATGCGGCTAAAAATAAAATTACCACAACCATAAAAATGACAACAATATTATAAATCTGTTCCAGCTTGATTCTGCTGAACCATTGAATTAACTTTTCTGTATCTATAGACATACACTACCTCAAGTTAAAGGTAGTGTATGGTTAGGTTTATATAAGTTCAAGTCAGTAGCGCCATATTTAGCAGGGCTAAAACCCACGACTCTGCGGATTAGCTCATCATTCTGCTCAGAATAGTTGAATACAGCACCAATGCTACAATCACCAATACCAGTGCAACAGCAAATTTACTTAACCCCGCTTCTGCTTCAGGGGGATGCAGGCGATCTTCATCTGCAATTCGAACCAACTCGCCATTATAGAGTTTATAGAACTGCTCACGCTGATTGACATCCAGAGCACGGGTAAAGTCATACACCTCTTTACGTTGTGCCAGCCCATAATTACCCAGATGCGTATATTTACTAAATATAGCGTCATCCAGTTTTTTGCGATGCAAATGTGCAAGTTCCAGGATTTGCCCAGCAGTTGGTGGCATATCAAAGTTCACACCATCTAAAGTTCTTGTCATCATGGCTTTCTCCTTATTGTTTGATCTCTATTTACAATTTATCTTAATAATATTTATAAGTGTGTATAGTTTAGTCATGTAAACTATAACTAAAGTAAACGAATAAAATCGAATAGTTGACTTTTCCATTATTTTGTAATATTAGTTTAACAATACTAAGTTATATTTGTATTTAGACTGATTAGTCTGTCCTGTAATCATAATTAAAATTAAGGAGTTTTTATATGATACAACAACTCTCTCAACACGATCTGGAACATCTGTATGCAGATGCCGTGAATACCATCCAATCCCAAATGAACTTTGTGGATGCGGTAAAACAGCTTGAAGATGCAGCTCGTGCAGGTCATGGTAAAGCAGCGCTTTTTTTAGCAGAACTTTATTATCAAGGTTTCCGTGTAGAACGGGATTCACTCAAAGCGCAGTACTGGCAAAACATGGCCACCCTGCAAGCATGATGAAACGTCACCTAGGTGGCGTTTTTTTCCGCTCTTTTTTCGATAAATAGCAATAAATACATATTCTCTTACGAAATCTTGCAAAGCTGAAACAGTAATTTCATACAAAGTTCCTAGAATAGAGCCAGACACTTAATTGCACTTTATTCTAATGAAACCACGAAAAATTATTCAAATTGATCCGATCTGTAAAGAGTCTCTTTTCAAGATCACCATGCTGAAATCCCTAAGGAATTGTGGCGAGCTATGGGGCGCATATCATCAAGGCTGGGCCATGATGCGCGATCAGGAAGACTGTATTTTTCCCTTTTGGCTGAATCCACTGGATGCCAAAAACTACGCCAAGCAGCATTGGCCGGATTATATCCCGCGTAAAATCAACTCTGAAGATTTTGAAAATGCATTATTGCCGACCCTGTCACGACTGAATGTTACGCCAGCCCTGTGTAATACCAATGGCACCAGACTCAAACTGACTGCTGCACAAATGCGTCATCTATTTTTTTCTGAACAAAGACTGCACATTGCTTAAATAACATGTTATTTATAAAGACTAAAACCTAAACACTTAGAGATGTTCAGGTTGAATGCATACTCTAGGATTAATAATAAATTGACCAGTAAGGATGATTAAGCATGACCAATGTGGCACAGGTGCTCAATGAAAAAATGCATCAAGCTATTTATACCATCCGTCCAGATTCTACAGTTCTAGAAGCCATCACCTTGATGGCCGACAAAGGAATCGGGGCGCTTGTGGTAACCCATGAAGACAATGTAGTCGGTATTCTGTCAGAGCGAGATTACACCCGTAAAATTGCCCTGATGCAAAGAACCTCATTCGACACCACGGTTAACGAGATCATGACCTCTAAAGTGATTACCGTAACCACATCTACCACCGTAGAAGACTGTTTATCGCTGATGACTGAACGTCACCTGCGGCACTTACCAGTAGTGGAGAATGAAAAACTGATCGGTTTGATTTCAATCGGAGATCTGGTCAAGGCAGCAATGGATGATCAACGCAAACTCATTGAACAGCTGCAGCAGTATATTTCAGGTTAAAAGCATCTCTGGCTTTCTCTCCAATATTTGAAGCGCATTTAAATAACTGAAGATCAAGCTTCGATTGAATGTATAAAAAATCCCGGTATATAACCGGGATTTTTTATACTCGTGTTTTGGATAAAATCAGTTTAGACCTAATTTTTCTGCCACATAATCCGAGTCTTTATCACCACGACCAGAAAGATTGACCACGATCTTGACTTCTTTTGGCAATTTGCCTGCTTCACGAATTGCCCAGGCCACTGCATGTGAACTTTCTAAAGCCGGCACAATACCTTCTACACGCGACAAGGTCATGAAAGCATCCAGACATTCCTGATCGGTGGCGGTGGTGTACTCGACCCGGCCCAAATCCTTAAGCAGACTATGTTGCGGCCCCACACCAGGATAATCCAGGCCAGAAGCAATCGAATGTACCGGTAAAGGTTCACCCTGCTCATCTTCCAGCACATAGCAGGCCATACCATGCAATTGACTTGGTTTACCCAGTGTTAAGGTCGCCGAATGCATATCGGTGTCCAGGCCATGACCTCCCGGCTCTACGCCCACCAGCTTTACTTCCGGTTCATTTAAAAACGCGGTAAATGCACCCACTGCATTTGAACCACCACCCACACAGGCAACGACATAGTCAGGATTTGCACCAAAACGCTCATTGGTTTGAACCTTGATTTCATCACCAATAATGGACTGGAAATCACGCACCATCTTTGGAAATGGATGTGGACCGACCACTGAACCAATCGCATAGATAAAGTTTTTTGGATCTTTTAAATATTCTTCGAAGGCACTGTCAACTGCATCTTTCAACGTTGCCGTTCCACGCGTAACGGAAATCAGCTTAGCACCCAGAATCTTCATTTTCACGACATTTGGATGTTCTTTTTCGATATCCACCTGGCCCATATGAATTTCACAGGGAATACCAACCAAGGCACAGGCCGTTGCCAATGCTACTCCATGCTGCCCCGCACCCGTTTCTGCAATGACTTTGGTTTTGCCCATGTATTTGGCCAGCAAAGCTTCACCGAGACAGTGATTGATCTTGTGTGCACCGGTATGGTTCAGATCTTCACGTTTTAAGTAAATCTGTGCGCCGCCCAATTTTTCAGACAGACGTTTGGCATGAAATAGTGGACTCGGGCGACCGACATAGTGGGCAAACAAGTCTTTCAGCTCGTTTTGAAATTCCGGAGTATGGCGAATTTCCTGATATGCAACATTAATATCATCCATCGCCTGTTTAAGATCAGGCGGAATGAACTGACCGCCATAATTACCAAAGAAACCTGCTTCATTCGGTAATGCAATACCATTAATTTGATGATCCATAGCGATCCCTGAAAACTGGATTTAAAATAGAAATTGTGACTTCATCTTAAAGCGATTTTCATTAAAGCACTAATAACAATAGATAAAGTCACTGATAGAAAAATGGAATTAACGTGCCAAATATTTGGTCATATCCTCTATGCCTTTTAAGGTCATTGGAAACATATGGTTCTCAAAGATTTGCTTAATCAAACCAATGCTATGCGTGTAATGCCAATAATTTTCTTCTTCGGGATTGAGCCATGCGGTTTTATCAAAATGCTGACGTAGACGCTGCAACCAGACCTGTCCTGCTTCATCATTCATATATTCAACCGAACCACCGACCGAGGTGATTTCATAAGGCGCCATACTGGCATCACCAACCACAATCACCCGGTAATCACGGCCATAGGTATTGAATAAATCCCAGGTATTCATGCGCGAGCTGGAACGGCGGATATTGTCTTTCCAGACATAGTCATACAGGCAGTTATGGAAATAAAAATAGTCCAGGGTTTTAAATTCGGTTTTGGCTGCGCTAAACAGCTTTTCACACTGGGCAATATGCGAGTCCATCGAACCGCCGACATCAAACAGCATCAAGACTTTAATGCGGTTACGGCGTTCAGGCACCAGCTGTATGTCTAAAATACCCTGCTTGGCGGTTTCACGAATCGTGCCATCGATATCCAGCTCTTCGGCTGCTCCTTGACGCGCGAATTTACGCAAACGGCGCAGTGCCATTTGCATCTGGCGACTTCCCAGAATCTGCTCATCATCGAGGTTGCGATATTGACGCTGCTCCCAGACTTTTACCGCAGAGCGTTTCCGTCCCGGTCCACCAATACGCACCCCTTCCGGATGATCGCCATAAGCACCGAAAGGCGAAGTGCCGCCGGTACCAATCATCTTGTTGCCACCCTGATGTTTTTTATGCTGTTCGCGCAAGCGCTCTTCCAGCATTTTCATCAGTTCTTCTAATGATCCGGCTTTTTTCAGCTCTTCGCGCTGTTCAGGAGTCAAATGCTTTTCAAGCAGTTCAAGATCGAACCAGTCTTTGGGCAGCTTATGCACCTGATTCAGCAGTTCATCAATATCAAAGCTCTGAATACCATCAAAATAGTCTTTCATGGCGCGATCGAATTTGTCGAAATAGCGCTCATCCTTAACCATTACAGTTTTGGCCAGCTGATAGAACTCGTCCTGATCGGCAAAGACCAGACCTGCAGCAACTGCCTGATTCAGGTCAATCAATTCGCGGGTCGATACCGGTACACCGTATTTGCGTAAGGTATAAAACAGTCGCACAAACATGCGTGTTTCTCCCTTAACGACGTGACATAAAGGCTAGACGTTCAAGCAACTGTACATCTTGCTCATTTTTGATCAAGGCGCCGTACAAGGGTGGAATCGCTTTGGATTTATCGGTATTGCGCAAAATATCTTCCGGCATGTCGTCAGCCATAAGCAGGCTGAGCCAGTCAATCAGCTCAGACGTTGATGGGGGTTTCTTTAAGCCCGGAATCTGGCGCAATTTAAAGAAAACCTGCAAGGCTTCATTGACCAATGTGGCAGAGATATTCTCGAAATGTACATCGATGATTTCGCGCATGGTCGCTTCATCCGGAAATTCGATATAGTGGAAGAAACAACGGCGCAGGAATGCATCGGGCAATTCTTTTTCATTATTTGAGGTAATGATGACGATTGGACGCTGGGTTGCGGTAATGGTTTCCCCGGTCTCGTACACATAGAACGACATTTTATCGAGTTCATGTAGCAAGTCATTCGGAAACTCGATATCTGCCTTATCAATTTCATCAATCAGCAAGACACAACGTTCTTCGCTGGTAAATGCTTCCCACAGTTTACCCGGCTTGATGTAGTTCTTGATGTCATAGACACGGTCATCACCAAGCTGACTATCACGCAGGCGCGACACCGCATCGTATTCATACAGGCCTTGCTGTGCTTTGGTGGTGGACTTGATATGCCAGGTGATCAGTTTTAGGCCCAGGCTTTCTGCTACCTGCTCAGCCAATAAAGTTTTCCCTGTACCAGGCTCACCTTTGACCAATAACGGCTTTTGTAAACTACGGGCAGCTTTAACCGCCAACTTTAAACTGTCAGTCGCAATGTACTGAGCTGTACCTGAAAATTGTTGATGATCAGCAGACATGATTTAACCTTATTTTTTTACTTACAACGGTGAACTTTTCTTGTGAACACGAAGATTGCCCTTGTTCGACACATAGGTCGACCAGCAATAGCCAATCACAGATCCAATCCCAATGACAAATAAAATAAGTGACGCATTAATCCAAATCAGAGCTTGCTCTTTGGTCAACACACCAAACAGCAAGCCAAAGATTGCAGGTGCGATAGAGGCATTCGGCCCCTCGGATACCGTCGGTGTCAATAGAATGGCAAAGCCTAAAATCCACAAAAAACCACCTAGCGGCTTAGGCAGTCGCTTGGTTACGCCATACCAGCACCATAAAGCAATCAGGCTGCCCAGCAGATAAACCGCAACAGCAATGCTCTGTTCAGGAATTGAGTCTAAGACAGCAACATAACCATTCATTTCACAACTCCTGAATTAACATTAAGCGCCACGCAATCCTTCTGGAGCGACTGCATTCGGATCAATCAAGCCTTCTGGCGGCATTTGCAAAAAGAAACCACGTGTAGCAATAGAATCCATCACATGCAATACATTGGCACGTGCCAGTTTACGCGATTCGCTCAGTTCAAGATGCATGACAAAAGTCGCACGTCCAAATGCGGCTTGTACGGGCTCAGACAATACGCTGAGTGGCTCGAATGTTTCAGCTTCGCTTTCATCCGCAGGACGCGCCACATACAGATACATTTCACTTTTTTTGCTGGATTTGTAGATAGACACTTGCATGTTTCAAACGACTTTTCTGGAAAAACATCCGCAAGGATACATCAAAAAAAAGACAGAAACATTAGCCACGTCTCATGCATCAGTCGTGATTTTGTATAATTGCTCTATCTTTAACCAATCCTGCAAGCGATCACTCGCTGACTTTCATCTGGGTCGATAAATAAGATTCATCCTGATGCAGCACCTGAATCAGTGGCTGGGTTAACAGTTCATAGCGCCAGCCCAGCAGATAATCCGGCAGATCCTGCTCATCCTTCTGAAAGACCACATGCTGATACAAGGCATTCAGCCATTTTTTACGCATCAGCACTTCTTTTGGAATTGAAGTTTCATCGACTACATTTTGAATGATGTTATCGATCTTTTCGCCGATATCTTTGGAGGAATGACGGATTGGACGCGCCAGACGTAACGGCCAGCTTTCCGGTTCCGGCAAGAATTTCAATAAATCTAAAATAGTTTTACCATGTTCACGAACCACATTTGAACGGATATCTTTGACTTGACTCAACTGGAAGTTATTGCGCGGGAACTTCTCGACCAGATCAATCATACTGACATTCTTTAAGATAAAACTACGTGGCTGATTCAGTGCTTTGGCAATCTGATCGCGCCAGACCATCAATTGCTGTAATTGCATCAGCTGACGGCGTGAATGGCGATAATTCCCCACATCCTGATATAACAAGGCCGTTGGTGTATCTTCACCAATTTCCTGAGTCAAGAAACGACAGTCTTGCAAGGCAAAATCCAGTAGGTATTTCGTATCCAGCTCTTGTTTGATTTTGTCAGACAGCTTGACCAGATAATGCACATCATTGGCCGCATAAAGTAATTGTTCTGAACTTAAAGGACGTGCCAGCCAGTTAGAACGGGTCTGGTCTTTTTCGATATCGACTTCCAGCATCTGTTTGAGCGCATTCTGATAGCTGACTTGCAGACCATGCCCCAGAAAAGACATACCGACCTGGGTATCAAACACATTGGTCAGTGATTTCTTTTGGGTATAGTGATAAAGCAGATCTATATCTTCGCTACAAGCATGAAAAATATTCTGCTGGGCGTTAAAAACTTTATTGAAGAACTCAGTCAGATCCAGGGTGGTTCCATCCAGCAAATAGACCTTGTTGTCTACATTGATCTGAAACACACCCAGTTTCGGCCACAAAGTATCGACCTTGATAAATTCGGTATCCAGCCCGTAAACAGAACTCTGATCCATCAGGTTCAGCACAGGGTATAAATCGTTTTGATGTTGAATAAATTGAAACATAAAGACTGAGTCTAAAATTAGATTCTCGATAGATCCATATTAACTGATCTATAGAATTTTTGTATAAAAAATAACGCTAATTCTGCTCTATCTAGCAAAAATACCCCTTATTTATTAGGCTCTGGATTTTAAATAATATCTTTTTTATATTAAAACTAACAAGATTTTTAAGTCTATCTTACTTCATGCGCATCCGGTTATGTACGGCCTGACTCAAGGTATGACTATCGACATATTCCAGTTCACCACCCTGTGGTACACCTTGGGCAATTCGAGTCATCTGGATCGGCAAATGCTTGCTGGCTTCCACCAGATAATGTGCCGTGGCCTGACCTTCTACCGTCGCATTAGTAGCGAGAATGACTTCCTTCACCTGACCATTGGCCAAACGGTGCAACAAATACGGAATGCCAATTTCTTCAGGACCAATCCCATCGAGCGGTGACAAATGCCCGCCCAGTACATGGTATTTCCCTCTAAAGCTGCCACTTTGCTCAATCGCCATAACATCTGCAGGTGATTCCACCACACAGAGCAATTCATCATCACGATCTAGCGACGTACAGATATTGCACACTTCATCTTCAGTCAATGAATGACAGACTGAGCATTCATGAATGTAGTTGGTCGCCTCAGTCAACGCATGCGCCAGACCAATTGCACCTTCACGATTTTTCATGATCATATGCAATGCCATACGTTGAGCCGATTTCGGCCCAACGCTTGGCAAAATGCGTAATGCTTGAACCAGTTGATCAAAACGATCACTAAACATTGCGCATTCTTCCTTAGAACATACCTGCCAGACCCGGTGGTAAACCCATACCCGAGTTTGCTGCTTTCATTCTTTCATCAGAGACCAATTCTGCCTGACGCGCAGCATCATTCATTGCAGCAGCAATCAGATCTTCGATCATGTCTGGATCATCCTGAAGTAATTCAGGGTTGATTTCGATACGCTTCACCACATTGCGGCAAGTCATGGTGACTTTGACCAAACCACCGCCCGCTTCGGCATGCACTTCAGTTTGTGCCAGCTCTTCTTTGGCTTTTTTTACATTGTTTTCAACTTCTTTTTGCATGCGCTGAGCTTGCTGCATCAACATATTAATGTTCATAAATATCTCCGAACATAAATTTATAAAATTAGATAAGATCTAAACCACGAGTAATATCACGAATAATATCACCAATCTCTTCTAAACCAACAGAAACACGAATTAAACCTTCGCGAATACCTGCTGCTTCTTTGGCTTCAGGCGATAATTTACCGTGTGTGGTGGTTGCCGGATGGGTAATGGTTGATTTCGCATCCCCCAGGTTACCGGTGATCGAGATAAACCGGGTATTGTCAATGACTGTCCAAGCGGCTTCACGACCGCCTTTCACCTCAAAAGACACAATGCCACCAAAACCCGTCTGCTGTTTCACTGCCAGCGCATGACCGATATGCGCAGGCAGACCGGCATAATAAACCTTCTCTACCTTTGGATGCTGATCCAGAAATTCAGCCAGTTGCTGCGCACTTGCTGAATGCTCACGCATACGTAAACGTAACGTTTCCAAGCCTTTCAGGAATACCCATGCATTAAACGGACTCATTGAAGGACCTGTGGTACGCACATAACCAAAGATTTCTTCCAGCAGTTTATGGTTTCCAACCACAGCTCCACCTAAGGCACGGCCCTGACCATCCAGATATTTAGTCGCAGAATACACCACCAGGTCTGCACCAAATTTGAGGGGTTGTTGTAACACTGGTGTACAGAAACTATTGTCAATTGCCAGTAAAGCATCATTGGCATGGGCAATATCAGCCAGTGCCTGAATGTCAGCCACTTCTGCAAGCGGGTTTGATGGAGATTCAACAAACAGTAATCTGGTTTCAGGCTGGATGGCATTTTTCCATGCATCAAGATCGGTCAAATCTACAAAATCGACACTAACCCCAAATTTTGCGACATATTTTTCAAATAGCGAAACAGTCGAACCAAAGACTGCACGTGAGCAGATGACGTGATCACCTGCTTTCAAAAAAGCCATGGTCACTGCCATAATGGCAGCCATACCTGAACTGGTAGCAACGGCGCGCTCTGCACCTTCGAGTGCCGCCAGACGTTTTTCAAACATGGCAACGGTTGGGTTGGTAAAGCGAGAATAGATATTGCCCGGTTCCTGACCTGAAAATTTCGCAGCAGCTTCGGCGGCATTTTCATAAACAAATGACGATGTTAGAAAAATGGGTTCAGCATGCTCACCCTCAAAGCTACGGGTATGACCTGTACGGATGGCTAAAGTTTCTAATTGATATGAAATATCGTCTTGCTGGCTCATCGCTCTACCTCAGCCCTAAGGCTGCCTTTTGTAAAAAATTGCCAACATTTTGAGCGCCTATGCTATTTCAGGTCAAGGCATAATAAGCAATTATTGCTTAGACTTCGATCAATCCTTCCCCGGATACGGATATTTTATTTACATGATTCAGTTAAAACAAAACTTTCAGCGCCAGCAAAAAAAATTGAAACATTTCAGTGCCCGGATGTTTAATGCCTCCTCTCTGATTCTGTCGCAAAAAACGCCTTTTGAATATATTGCCAGCACCGAGTTTTGCAAGATTCGCTATTACGCCTCACCCGAGAAGAAATATAGGGAGCCGCTGGTATTTGTCGCCCCTCTCGCCATCAATATGGATATCTATGATCTGTATCCCTATCGTTCGCTGGTCAAACATTTTCAGCATAGCGGTTTTGATGTCTATCTGGTGGAATGGAAACGTTTTAACTTTAAGCATCGTCATTTAAACTTTTTGTCTTTTATTGATGCAGCCATTCCTCAATCTATTGAAACCATCTGCAAGCATTCGGACAGTCAGTTCATTTCCCTACACGGCTGGAGTATGGCTGGGGTATTTGTCACGCTTTATACCGCCTTGCATTCGCCTGAACATGTCAAAAATTTGATGGTCGTTGGCAGCCCCATCGACAGTTATGCATCAGGACGGGTCGGCAAACTGTTTTCGACCACCAATAAACTGATTTCTAAAAATAAAAATCTGCAACAGGCCATTCATCAGGGTCATATTCCAAAGCAATATATTCATACGCCCGGCATTGTGAATGCCTTGGGCTTTAAATTACTGGATCCGATCGGCTGGCTAAAAAGCCAGAAGCAGTTTTTGCTGAATCTGGATCATGTCGAAAATGTCTATGAACATGCCACCATGGGAAATTTTCTGAATAAGATGATTGATTATCCGGGCGGGATTAATCAGGACATGGTCTTACATCTGTGGCTGCAAAATCCTTTAAAACAAGGTTCAATCACCTTAAATGGTCTTACTGTTGACCTTAAGAATATCAGCTGCTCGCTGTTGGTCGGTGCCGGCCAAACCGATCAGATTGTCACAGAACAGTCAGCTAAGCCTTTGATAGAATTGACAAGTAGCCAGGATAAGACGTTTACTCTGATTCCGGGTGGTCATCTGGGCCTGATGTCCAACCAGAAAACAGCCAATACGTTCTGGCCCAAAATGACGACCTGGCTGGCGCAGCGCTCTACACGTCTTGATGCTTAGCGCATCTGCGTCAGCATCGCCAAAAAACATTAAAATTTATTTACATATTCAGAGGATACAGCATGATTCAGTCAGTAGCATTTATCGGTTTAGGTGCCATGGGTTATCGTATGGCGGCACATTTACCCAAGCAGTTTGATACCGTCTATGTCTGGAACCGCAATTTTGACAAAGCAGAGCAACATGCTGCTGAATATGGCACTCAAGCCGTTACGCTAGAACAGGCCGTTCAGGCAGATATTATCTTTTCATGTTTGCCGACCAGTGCCGATGTAGCACAACTTCTGGAAAATTTGTCGCTTAAATCCGGCTCAGTCTGGGTCGACTGTACCAGTGGTGTACCGGATTCCGCGCAAACACTGGCAGCACAACTGGCTGAACGTGGGGCGATCTTTCTGGATGCACCGGTCAGCGGTCAAACCATTGGTGCTGAAAATGGCACCTTGACAGTGATGGTAGGCGGCGATGTCCAAGGTTTTGAAAAAGCCCTTCCTGCGATGCAGGCTTTTGGCACACTGATTAAGCATGTCGGTGAATCTGGCGCAGGTTTTGCAGTGAAAGCCGTGAATAATATGTTAATGGCTGTAAACCTGTGTGCGGTCGCAGAAGGCTTTACTACGCTGAAAGCACATGGAGTCAACCTGAATGAAGCACTGGATTGTATTAATGCTTCAAGTGGTAAAAGCATGGTGACCGAAACCGTATTACCACAGCGTATTTTAAATCGCAGTTTTCCTGTAACCTTTGCCCTGCCACTCTTGGCCAAAGATACCGGCATCGCAATCGATCTGGCGCGTGAGGCTAAACTGTCTGCGCCTGTGCTATCATTAACCCAGAATCTAATTCAGGCGGCCAGTGATCTATCGGATAAAAACAGTGATTTTTCCAGTGCCGTGAAAATGTATGAATCATGGAGTAATATTACCATCGAGTAATATCTCGCCATTGAATAATGATAACAAAACCTCATATTGTGACTAGTAGGCAGGCACATATAGTGGATAACCCAGAGGAAACTCGCATGAAGAAATTTTCTGTTGCAGCATTAGTTGGCTTTGCAACTTTGTTCGGGGCTTCAACATCGGTTCTTGCATCTGAACAGGAATGCAAAAAATTGAAAAATGATCATGACGTGATTTATGCGTCTAAAGGATTCTGTTTTAAAGATCCAGAAGCAAAAGCGAAGTTCGGCAATGACAATTGCTATACAACCAAGCCAAAATTCTCGGAAAAAGAGCAACAGCGTCTTGACGTGATCAAAGATCGTCAGAAAGAATTGAACTGTAAATAATTCAATTCAATAACGCTCAAGGAATGTACTTATGACTTATGATGATCAGAATATTTTTGCACGAATTCTACGCGGTGAACTTCCTGCGATTAAAGTGTATGAAGATGACCAGGTTCTTGCATTTATGGACATCATGCCGCAAGCAGATGGTCATACTCTGGTCGTTCCGAAAGCACCAGCCATCACTTTACTAGATCTAGATCCTGAAGCTGCGGCCTATACGATTCAAATTGTACAGAAGGTTGCGAAAGCAATTGAAAAAGGTTTGGGCGTTGATGGCATTGTCCTGATGCAATTATCAGGTGCTGCTGCTGGTCAGACTGTACCGCATATTCATTTTCATCTAGTGCCGACTTCTCTGCACAACTTGGGTAAACATGCTGCCCAGATGGGTGATCAGGAAAAAATTAAAGCGCTGGCTGAAAAAATCAAAGCTGCACTTTAAGTTTAACTGAATAAAAAAATGGAGCTTCGGCTCCATTTTTTTATTCTACTTAAAGCATAAAACTTTAGAAATAAATGCGAATCATTAAGATAATAGCAACCAAATTATCTTTAAATACAAAAAATTGAATGTGTAATATTACAAAACTTATAAAATACAACATTTAACAGATTTGAAATATTTCCTTAATCTTACTGTCTTATTTGTAATCGATACTTGGCACCAATAGAGCGGTACATGTTTCAACACATGACTGAAACTTGTTTTAAGACGATGAATAAAAAGTCTTTATTGGAGCAACACATGAAAAAAACGTTATCTGCATTAGCAATTGGGGCAACAATTTTAACACCAGTCATGGCAGCTGCTGCTGACGTTAAAATTTATGGTCGTGCACACGTTTCTTTAGATTATCTGGATGATGGCCAGGATTATAACGAAGTAGGTCTTTCTTCAAACTCTTCACGCCTAGGCTTTAAAGCTGAACAAAAATTAGAAAACGGTATGACCATATTTGGTCAAATCGAACAGGAAATTAACTTTGCAAGTGGTTCTGCAAATGATGATGTTGAATTTGCAACTCGCGATACTTTTGTTGGTTTAAAAGGTGATTTCGGTCAAGCGCGTATCGGTCGTTTTGACAGCCCATTCAAAGTAGCACGTGGCCCGGTCAACTTCTTTGGCGATATGGTTGGTGATGTTCGTAATGTCACGCGTGCTGGCAACTTACGTTTTGATGAACGTAATAACAATACCATTGAATATAAATCACCTAAGTTTGGCGGCGGCTTTAATGTTTTAGCAGCACTTTCTTTACACGAAGGTAATAGCCCTGATAGCGTGTCAACATCTTCACCAAAAACTACTGTAATTGAAACTGTGAATGGTCCAGTAACAGTAGTCGTACCGGGAACCACAACTACTACCAATAAAGATAATCGCGATGATAAAGCATACGACCTCGCTTTAACCTATAAAGAAGGTAAAGTTGATTTTGCTGCTGCCTATGAACATTATGAAGAAGATGCAGGTCGTGGTGAGCGCGATGGTTTCCGTATCGCAGGTGCTTACAAAATCACACCTGAGTTCAACTTGGGCGGTTTATACCAATTCCTTCAACATGATAATTCTGAAGCAAACCCAGATGCTCAAGTATTTGGAGTAGCAGCTGACTATAAATTTGCACCAAAAACGTATCTACGTGGTCAAGTGTTCCACCGCGATGTCGATGCAGATGATGCAAATGCAACATTATTGGCACTTGGTGTTGAACACCGTTTAGACAAAACAGTACGTGTATATGCAAACCTGGCAACTGTCCTAAATGATGAAAATTCAAATGTTACACCATGGGCACAAGCACGTACAAATAACGTAGGTGGTACACGCGGTGAAGATGCAACTGGTCTATCTCTAGGCATGCGTTACGACTTCTAAGTCTAGCCACCCTCACCAAGCTTAAAAAGAACATGTTTCCAGCATGTTCTTTTTTGGCGTGTTTTTTATCAATATAAAATGATGAGAAAGATTGTGACACTGATATTCAACCCTTATAAAACCAACCAAAATAGTTTGATTAATTTTATTCTTTATTTTAAAACCAAGCATTTTAATCAGATTAAAAAGCATTAATCCAACTAAAACAATCTACATTCAAATATATAAATATAAGCATTTTAGTCGGATTTAAAAAAACAATAAAATTACATAAAATAATAAAAAATATTTAGAATAAATTTTAACTAATAAAAATATATACCTTTTATTATCATACATTTAAAAATATATATTTATTTAAATTGTATCGTCTATTTATTTTTTAGTTACAATAGATTAATAATATACAACAAGTCACAGACAGGCTTAGTCGAATGAGCTTAGTTCCCAAAAATCTAAACCAGAGAGTGGTGAGAGAAATAACCGCTATTTTAATTATCAAAGTTATTTTACTGATGATCATTAAAAATATCTGGTTTGATGCGCCTACGATTCCTAAAAATTTTGATAACCAAGTCGCCGAGCGTATCGCCGGCAATCCTTCCCAAATCCAGGAGACACGTTGATGATTTCTGAAAGCGTGGTCGATCTCTCGCGGTTCCAGTTCGCCATGACCGCGATGTATCACTTTATTTTTGTTCCACTGACTTTAGGCCTGGCTTTTCTGCTTGCCATTATGGAAACCACCTATGTGATTTCCGGCAAAGAAATCTATAAAGACATGACCAAGTTCTGGGGAAAACTGTTTGGTATTAACTTTGCCTTAGGGGTAACCACAGGCCTGACCATGGAGTTCCAGTTCGGAACCAACTGGGCTTATTACTCGCATTATGTCGGTGATATTTTTGGTGCACCGCTGGCGATTGAAGGTTTGATGGCCTTCTTCCTTGAATCGACCTTTATTGGCTTGTTCTTCTTTGGCTGGGATCGCCTGTCCAAAGTGCAACATCTGGCAGTTACCTGGCTGGTAGCTTTAGGTTCGAACATGTCTGCGCTGTGGATTCTGATCGCCAATGGCTGGATGCAAAACCCGGTTGGTTCTGTATTCAACTACGAAACCATGCGTATGGAAATGGTGGACTTTGCCGCACTGATCTTTAACCCGGTTGCTCAGGTAAAATTCGTACATACAGTGTCTGCAGGTTATGTCACAGGTGCTATTTTTGTACTGGCCATTTCAAGTTATTACATGCTGAAAAAACGTGACTTGCCGTTTGCACGCCGTTCTTTTGCCATTGCAGCCATCTTCGGGCTTGCGTCTACACTTTCAGTGATTTTACTGGGTGATGAATCAGGTTATGAGCTGGGCGATGTCCAAAAAACCAAACTTGCGGCGATTGAAGCAGAATGGGATACGCATCCTGCACCAGCAGCATTCACCTTATTTGGGATTCCAAATGCAGAAACCCAAACCACTGACTATGCGATCAAGATTCCTTATGCGATGGGTCTGATTGCAACCCGTTCCACCACTGAACAAGTGACCGGAATTAAAGATCTGATTACTCAGCACGAACAGCGGATCCGTAACGGTATGGTGGCGTATGAACAGTTAGAGCTGCTCCGTGCAGGAGATAAATCACCTGAGCTTAAAGCGGCTTTTGATGAATCACAAAAAGACCTCGGTTATGGCTTGCTGCTGAAGAAATATACGCCAAATGTGGTGGATGCGACTGAAGCACAAATTAAAGCTGCGGCGGCAGACACCATTCCACATGTACCAAGCCTGTTCTGGGCATTCCGCGCCATGGTGGGTTCTGGTTTCTTGATGCTGCTTCTCTTCATTCTGGCAACTGTTGCAGTCGCAAAACGCAATGCTGAAAACAAACCTTGGTTATTAAAATTTGCCTTATTTGCACTGCCTTTACCTTGGGTGGCTGCACAAACTGGCTGGTATGTAGCAGAAGTCGGTCGTCAGCCTTGGACGATTGGTGAAGTCTTACCGACGCATCTTTCAGCCTCCAGCTTAAGTACTGGCGATGTATGGGGTTCAATCCTGGCATTGGCAGCCTTCTACACGGTGTTATTGATTATCGAGATGTATCTGATGATCAAATTCTCACGCCTTGGTCCAAGTTCCCTGCATACCGGTAAATACCACTTTGAAAAGCTTGCAGCAGAAAAGGCAAATGGGGAGACTCAAGCATGATCGAATATGAATTACTCAAAATAATTTGGTGGGTGCTGGTCGGCGTATTGCTGATTGGCTTCGCCCTCACCGATGGCTTCGATATGGGCTCTATGGCGATCATGCCATTTGTGGGCAAAAATGATAACGAGCGCCGTGCTGCAATCAATACCATTGCCCCGCATTGGGATGGTAACCAGGTCTGGTTCATTACTGCCGGGGGGGCTTTATTTGCTGCCTGGCCAATGGTTTATGCAACAGCCTTCTCTGGCATGTACTGGGCATTATTACTGGTACTGTTTGCCTTATTCTTACGTCCGGTCGGCTTCGATTACCGCTCTAAACTGGAAAATACCAAATGGCGTACTTCCTGGGACTGGGGCTTGGCGATTGGTGGTGCAGTTCCGGCATTAGTCTTTGGTGTAGCGTTTGGTAATATGTTCCTCGGTGTGCCTTTTACCCTGGATGAAACTGTGCGCTCTACCTACACAGGTAGCTTCTTTGCCCTGCTGAATCCATTTGCGATTGTGTGTGGTCTGGTCAGTTTATCGATGTTATGCGCACATGGTGGTGCATGGCTGATGCTGCGTACTGATGGCGACCTGCGTCAACGTTCTGCCAAAGCGACACAAATCATGGGTCTGGTCTACTTGGCGACTTTCCTTGCTGCGGGTGCATGGTTGTATTTTGGAAACATCCAGGGTTATAGCCTGGTGATGCCTTTTGACACCAATGGTGTTGCCAACCCATTAGCAAAAGAAGTACTGACCAATGCCAATCCGGGCTGGATGAACAACTATTCAACTTATCCAATTACAATGGCAGCTCCAATTGCCGGCATTCTAGGGGGATTAATCATTGTACTGGCTGCAGGTAAAAACAAGGCTGGCTTGAGCTTCCTGGGTTCTTCTCTGGCAGTCGTCGGTGCAATCTTGACTGCCGGTTTTGCCCTGTTCCCGTTCCTGATGCCATCCAGCTTAAATCCGACTGTCAGTCTGACGATGTGGGATGCGGTATCCAGTAAAAATACCTTAACTGTCATGACAGTTGCAGCTTGTATTTTTGTTCCATTGATCCTGATCTATACCACTTGGTGTTATTACAAGATGTGGGGCGTGATTACCAACAAACATATTGAAGACAATTCACACAGCCTGTATTAAGGCTGTGCACTAAGGAGACAAAATTATGTGGTATTTTGCCTGGATTCTGGGTGTACTGATGGCGTGTTTTGCCAGTGTGATTGCTGCAATTTATATGGAACAACACCAAGACCTGGATGAGGAATAAAATATGACCGAAGCTGCGCTTGAGAAAACCGTTGTAGACAAGAAACCAAACAAATTTGCGATGATGATTTCCTGCCTGCTGGCTTTTCCTCTCGCCGCAGTGTTATTGGTTCATCCCTCTGCAATGCTGGATGCCAACGGTGAATATAGCCATAGTGCCATGATGTATATCATGATTGGTATTTCTGGAGGCTTTGTACATGGTGTCGGTTTCGTACCTCGCCACTGGTTCTGGAAATGGCTATTTAGTCCATTTTTGGCTTGGCCTTTGATGATCTGGGGCTATTACACCTGGTTTTTCAGTTAAGTTTTAAGACGAAAGAAGCCCTCGATTGAGGGCTTCTTTATATCGTTTATCCATTTCTGCTTTTTGTTGTACGCTTATATCACTCTGCATTTGGAAGCAATTTCCACATTGAGCATGAATGTAATGAAGATACTTTTCTTTACCCGCATGTCTTAACAATATTTGTAAAACCGGAACACATCCGACTTTTAGAATAATTTATCGATGGGTATGAATCGACATCACAATTCCCATACCTGCGAGCATAGAAATCACCGCCGTTCCGCCATAACTCATGAGCGGCAATGGGTCTCCAGTCACCGGCAAGATACCACTCACCATGCCCGAGTTTAAAAATACAAAGAAGAAAAAGGTCAGTCCAATAGCTCCGGCATATAAACGTCCAAAATTATGAAAACTGTTTAAGCCAATCATCAAACAACGAATAATAATCGCAGTAAATAAACTGAACAGCAGAAACACACCAATAAAACCGAATTCTTCGGCATAGGTCGACATAATAAAGTCGGTATGATGCTCGGGCAGATAACCCAAATGCGATTGGGTCCCCTCAGTATAGCCTTTGCCTGTGGAACCACCTGAACCAATCGCGATTTTGGACTGAATGATATTCCAGCCTGCACCCAATGCATCCGACTCCGGATCAAACATCGTGGTGATACGTTTCTTTTGATACTCTTGTAGTACGAACATCCATAAAACCGGTGCTGCTACAGCCAGTGCTGCGGCCGCACCAACAATCAGACGCCACGACATCCCACTTAAAAACAAGACAAAAACACCCGGAATCACCAAACCAATATTCAAGTCAGGTTGGAGTGCAACCAAAACAAATGGTATAGCCAGTAAAATTAATGCACCGACAATATGTACAAATTTGGGAGGAAATGGCTTACGTGCAAAATACCAGGCCATCATCAAAGGCATGGCAAATTTCATCACCTCACTCGGTTGCATACTCCCAATACCAGGCAAAGTAATCCAACGCGTTGCACCCAGGCGTTTTTCACCAATCACAAACACCAAGAGCAGCATGAATATGCCAAAGGCATACAGGTAGGGACTGATCGCCTGATAGACTTTCGGTGGAATCTGCGCACAGATAAATAGCAGCACAAAACCAATCCCGAAACTGATCGCCTGACGAACAACCATCCCGGAATCTTCAGAGGTCGCGCTATACACCACCATCAACCCCAGGATTGCATTGAGAACCAGAAAGCACAACAACCAGGGATCAAGGTGCAACTTGGTCCACCGGGAGGAATCTTGCGGGTTAATACTACGTCCATCACGCAAAGAATGACGTAAAAACCGATACTGCTGTGAAGGTATCATTGGCCAAAAGGTGAAAAAGAATGATGGCAAAATTATAAGTGAAAGCTATAGGGAATAGATCGCTATAGCCAGATTTATTCTGCTTTTATTCAAATTTTATCGAATATATTTTTAAGCCTGAGCTTGTAAAATCAGCTTGGCCAGTTCCAGATCATCTGGATAGGTAATTTTAATATTATCGGAGCGCCCTTGCACCACACTCACCTGCTCACCGATATGTTCCAGTGCGCTGGCTTCATCGGTAATGTTAGCACCATCCTGCAAAGCCTGTTCAATCGCCCGTTTTAATGTGCCCAGCTTGGCCATTTGCGGCGTTTGTGCCTGCCAGAGCATGGAGCGATCCACCGTTTCCTCAATATCAGAACCGGTGACTACACGCTTAAGTGTATCTCGTACCGGAATCGCCAGAATCGCAGCCCGATCCTGTGCAATTGCCGTATTGACCAACTGTTGAAGACAATCCAGACTGACACAAGGGCGTGCCGCATCATGCACCATGACCCAGTCATCTTCAGAGGCCATTGCAGATAAATAATTTAATGCATTCAGCACCGAATTCACTCGCTCTGCGCCGCCCAAACAAAAATGTGCTTTTTCCAGATCGGAAAATGGCAGCGTTTTTGCGACATTGTCCTGTGTACCAATCGCTAATACATAACCAGTCAAAGGCAATTGATTCAGACGTGCAACGGTATGTTCAAGAACAGTTCGTTGTTGAAGCGTCTGATATTGCTTGAGTTCTGTTTTAGAAAAACGGCTACCTGAACCTGCAGCAGGAAGAATGACCCATAATTTACGGGGTATTTGTTGGCTCAGGTGACTCATTGGTTCGCAGATCTACTTTAGAATTTGGATTAAGATAGATGGGTTTATATTGAGTACTGATCGTGCTCATTTGAATAAAAGTTTCACGTGGCTTAATCAGGCCAAGATCTAAACGCGCATGTTCTTCGATGGCTTCAATACCATTCTTTAAATCGTAGACTTCTGCCGCCAGAACGCGATTACGTTCTTTCAGCTCATCATTCAATTCCATTTGCTGCTGGATTTTCTGGGTCAGCTGCTGATGATCATGATAACCACCTTCACCAAACCAGTATAAATATTGAAACCCTGCGATCAAAATGATCGCAAGGCCCAACAGTACTTTACTCGCAGTCGAGTCGAATACATTTAACATTGACATAAGTCGCTTAGTTCAAACCTTTAAACTCAGCTTTACCGCGATATGCAGCATTAGTCAATTCTTCAATACGAAGTAACTGATTATATTTCGCTACACGGTCAGAACGGCAAAGTGAACCGGTTTTGATTTGACCTGCTGCTGTACCGACTGCAAGATCCGCAATGGTTGAATCTTCAGTTTCACCTGAACGGTGTGAAATCACAGTAGAGTAACCATTTTCTTTGGCAAGATAGATCGCATCTAAAGTTTCAGTCAAGGTACCGATCTGGTTGTATTTGATCAGGATCGAGTTAGCTACTTTTTCGTTGATACCACGTTGCAGGATTTTAGGATTCGTTACGAACAGGTCATCACCCACCAACTGGATCTTGTCGCCAAGAATCGAAGTCAGGTAAGACCAGCCTTCCCAATCCGACTCATCCAAACCATCTTCAATTGAAATAATTGGGTATTGGTTTACAAGGCCAGCCAAATAGTCAGAGAACTGGTTGCTGGTGAACGCTTTGTTGCCTTCGCCCGCAAGAATGTACTGACCATTTTTGTAGAATTCTGAAGATGCACAATCCAGCGCCAGCATAATGTCAGAACCTGCTTTGTAGCCAGTTTGACCAATTGCTTCAAGAATAACCGTGATTGCTTCTTCGTTAGAACGAAGGTTTGGTGCGAAACCACCTTCATCACCCACAGCAGTGTTTAAACCTTTTTTGTTTAAAACTGATTTTAAAGAATGGAAGATTTCAGCGCCAGCGCGTAAAGCTTCAGAGAATGAAGTGAAGCCCACTGGCTCAATCATGAATTCTTGAATATCAACGTTATTGTCTGCATGTGAACCACCATTGATGATGTTCATCATTGGTACAGGCATGGTCAAAATCGAGTTGTTGCGAAGGTCTGCAATATATTGAAAAAGAGGAATTTTCTTTTCATCAGCAGCAGCGCGTGCAGCAGCCAAAGATACAGCTAAAGTTGCGTTTGCACCCAGTTTTTCTTTGTTTTCAGTACCGTCTAAAGCAATCATCGTGTTATCGATGTCTTTTTGTTCGAATACAGATTTACCAAGCAAAGCATCACGGATTAAGGTGTTTACATTATTTACCGCAGTTTTAACACCTTTACCTAAGTAACGTGCTTTATCGCCATCACGAAGTTCTAAAGCTTCACGAGAACCAGTTGAAGCACCAGATGGTGCACATGCACGGCCAACTACGCCAGATGCTAAGATTACGTCTGCTTCGATGGTAGGGTTACCACGAGAGTCCAAAATTTCACGTGCACGAATGTCAACGATTTGGCTCATGAACTATTCCTCAGTTGATTAATATGAGCTGCCTTTAGGGCAGCGCAAGAGTGATAAACTCAGTGTGTATCTAACTTTTCGAAACCTTTGACCAAGGTATCCAATTCTTTTAGCTGTGCCAAGAAAGGCTCAAGTTGAGATATGCGCAATGCACATGGGCCATCACACTTGGCTTTCTCTGGATCAGGATGTGCTTCCAGGAACAAACCTGCAAGACCGGTTGCCATACCTGCACGCGCCAATGTGGTAATCTGGGCGCGGCGTCCGCCAGCAGAATCGGCACGGCCACCTGGAGTTTGCAAGGCATGCGTCACATCAAAGAACACAGGCACATTCATTTCTTTCATGATATCGAAGCCCAGCATGTCTACAACCAGATTGTTATAGCCAAATGCTGAACCACGCTCACAAATGATCAGTTTGTCATTTCCTGCTTCCAGACACTTATGCAAAATATGACGCATTTCGTGTGGTGCAAGGAATTGTGCTTTTTTGATGTTGATGATGGCATCGGTTTTTGCCATGGCTTCCACCAGATCCGTCTGACGACTCAAGAAAGCCGGCAGCTGGATAATGTCCGCCACTTCTGCAACAGGCGCCGCCTGGTACGGCTCGTGTACATCAGTGATGATTGGCACATTAAAGTGTTTTTTAATGTCAGCTAACCACTCGAGACCTTTGTCGAGGCCTGGGCCACGGAACGAGTTCAAGCTTGAACGGTTGGCTTTATCAAAGCTGGCCTTGAACACATAGGGAATACCCAAACGTGTACAAATATCGACATAAGTCTCAGCGATCTCAAAAGCCAAGTCTTTAGATTCAAGTACATTCATTCCGCCGAATAATACAAATGGCAAATGATTTGCCATTTGTATATCGCCCAAACGTACAATTTCTTGTGGTTTTAATTGCGACATTTAAACTTCCTAGTTGTGTCCTACACACCGATTATTGAGTTTTTTGGTACTGCTTTTTCGCAGCATCAATGAAACCGGCAAATAATGGATGACCTTCACGTGGTGAGCTGGTAAATTCCGGGTGGAATTGTACCGCAATAAACCAAGGATGTTGAGGAATTTCAACTGTTTCTACCAGATGCTGTACCGGTGAATAACCAGAAATCTTCATGCCTTTTTCTTCAAGCAATGGGATATAACGGTTGTTCATTTCGTAACGGTGACGGTGACGCTCAATGATTTCTTCAGAACCATAGATTTCAGCTGTTTTTGTGCCTGCAACCAGTTCAGATTTTTGAGCCCCTAGACGCATGGTGCCACCCAAATCAGAGTCAGCAGAACGTTGCTGAACTTCACCGCGCTCATCTAACCATTCAGTGATCAAGCCAATCAATGGAGATTTGGTCGAACGGTTAAATTCAGTCGACGTTGCATCGCTAATTCCCACAACATTACGTGCATATTCGATTACAGCCAACTGCATACCTAAGCAAATACCAAGGAAAGGTACACCGTTTTCACGTGCGAATTGAATCGCCTGCATTTTGCCTTCAGTACCACGTTCACCAAAACCACCTGGAACCAGAATCGCATCGGCATCTTTCAATACTTCGTTCACGTCCTGGCTTTCAAGTTCTTCTGCATTGACATAGTCAATTTGGACTTTAACGCGGTTTTTCACCCCGGCATGTAAAAGTGCTTCGTTCACAGATTTATACGCATCTGGAAGTTCTACATATTTACCGACCATCGCTACACGAACGGTGTATTCTGGGTTCAATAATGCTTCTACCACGTTATCCCAATCGGTTAAATCCGCTTCAGGAAGGTCGTTATAACCAAAACGTTCGCAGATTAAATCATCAACATTCTGTTCGTAGAAAGTACGTGGAATCTGATAGATCGAACGTGCATCTTTACATACCACAACGGCACGTGCTTCAACGTTGGTAAATAATGCAATTTTACGGATAGTATCTGCATCTACATCGTACTCGGTACGGCAGATGAGAATGTCTGGCTGAATACCAATCGACAGAAGTTCTTTAACAGAGTGCTGTGTTGGTTTGGTTTTTAATTCTGCTGCAGACTTAATGTATGGGAGTAACGTTAAGTGCATTAACATGGTACGTTTATGACCAAGTTCAACCATTAGCTGACGTACAGATTCCATGAATGGGAGAGATTCAATGTCACCTACTGTACCGCCGATCTCTACAATCGCAACATCATAGCCTTCGCCTGCACGCAGGACACGCTCTTTGATATTGTCAGTAATGTGTGGAATAACTTGCACAGTACCACCCAGATAGTCACCACGGCGTTCTTTGTTCAGAACATCTTGGTAAACACGACCTGATGTGAAGTTATTCAGTTTGGTCATTTTCGCACGACGCAAGAAACGTTCGTAGTAACCCAAATCTAAGTCTGTTTCAGCACCGTCTTCTGTAACAAAAACTTCACCATGTTGGAATGGGCTCATCGTCCCTGGATCGACATTAATGTATGGATCCATTTTTACCATGGTCACTTTTAAACCACGAGCTTCTAAAAGTGCAGCAACAGAAGCAGCTGAAATACCTTTACCTAGTGATGAAACTACACCACCAGTAACGAAAATAAAATGGGTCATTGGGTTTCTCGTACAATCGAGCCTAAATCGGCCTGCAATGTTGCGCAATTTTACTTTACCTTGTACCTAGAAAGCAAAGTCAATCCGCATCAATTCAAAGAACAATAAACAATTGACTATTCTAACAGCAATTCCAATAAAAAATTACTGTAAGTTCATATGATTTCTATCTTGTAATTTGCTGCTATAATAGTGTAATCCCCTCCACACTTTTCTGTTTGATGCAATGATGATGAAGAAATTTTTACTCTGTACCGTAATCCTGACTGGCCTGAGCTTGACTGCGTGTGTAAAAAAAGAAGCACCTAAAGAAGAAGAACAAGTTGAGGTTAATCCAGCACCTGAAGTTGTAACGCCTGAACCAGCACAATTTGAACCGCTTGAGCCGGTAGAAGAAGCGGTAATTGAAGAAGTTCCAGAGACAACTGTGGAAATTCAACGTGAACAGACAGCTAACACGACGACTGAAATTCGTCGTGAAGTGAAGAAGCCTGAACCTGTTGAAGCTACACCAGCTCCAACAAGAACGCCGTCAGAAAACAATCCAGCTCCAGAGCCTTCAAAACCTGCAGCAACGCCTAAATCAAACTCTGATTCAAACAAATCTGAAGAAGACGCTGTGGCTGATGCCATTGCAGCAGCGATGCCAGCGCTTGATTAATCAAGAGAATTCATCAAAAAAACCCAGCTTTTGCTGGGTTTTTTTATTACTCTTTTTTAAGCAGATGTCGGTGCAGAATTACGAGACAAGTGCATCAAATAGTCTGCCATTAATCGCGTAGCCCACGATTCTGTTTGCATCAGACCTTGATAAAATCCGCAATGACTGCCTTTTTTGGTGGTAATCACCATGATATTCGACATTGCCCGAATTTTTTCTTTATAAGGTTCCAGATTCTGGATATGACACACCGGATCATCTTCCGCATTTAAAATCATTAATGGAACTTTAATGTTTTCAAATACATAAATTGGATTCGTGGCCTTACTATAACTCTCATAGTCTGAAAAACCGGCCAGTTGATAATAACGCTGTTCAAACTCCGATAAGTCTTTTACCTCCAGCAATTGCTTCCAGGAAGGATAAATTTGCCAGGTTTCCTGATAAGGATGAATAAAGCGTTTGATTAGTTTTTTGGCCATGACTTTGCTATAAAACGGATGTACATGGGCAAATCCGGTTTCGGTGTTATAGCCTGGACATAAGGCAAAAGCCGCTTTTAACGGTGTTTGTGATCCCTCTTCTCCGAGATAACGCACCAGCAAGCCTGTACCCGCAGAAGATCCGACCCCATACAGCTCAGACTGAGGAAATCTATCCTGTATATACAGCAGTTGTTCACGTAGATCTTGGGTCGAGCCGAACAGGTTCATTTTAGCTACAGGCATGGGCAGGTCTGCATGCCCACGGCGCAAACACAAGGCCACTCGCCAACCGGTATGTTTATGCAGATCCTGTACCAGTTCACGCATCGACTCTGGAGAGCCGGTGATGGTATGTAATAAGACAATGGTCGGTCTATTTGCTGGCAAATCCAGCCCATACCAGGCAATACCGGTAATCCCGCCATCCGACATTTTTAGCTGTTCAAGTACATCATATTTAAGTTTAATCGTATGTTTTTTAATAAGATCTAAATATAGAATATGTGCGTGTGCATTGGCTAACCACGGCGTAGGACGATATTTTTGTTGCAGCTGCGGTAAGCGTTCAATGAGTCCTGAAAAAACACCATTTGGATGGTAATACAGGGTCGGTTCATCTGCGCCACTGAAGCGATCCAGATATTCACTGGACAGCTGACCCAATTTTTTAAGCAACATTTTCATCTGTCATCCTCTCTAGTTCGACTAGCTGTGATTTACAAACTTCATGCCGACTTGAATCAATAATTCGAATTAAGTTTTAACTTGGAATGACTGCATCCGTTGGCCCATTTGTACCGCTAAGGCTTCAAGTCCAGACTTAGGCCGGATCATCACTTCAAAATCAATGATCTGACCTTCTTCATTAAACTGAATCATGTCAACTCCCTTGAGTTTTTTATCGCTTACCTGAGCAGAAAACTCAAGTACGACATTGTTACCATCTTCACTTATAAATTCACGGTGATAAGTGAAGTTTTCAAAGACTTGGATCACATTGCTCAGAATAAAAAAGACCACCTGTTTGCCAGGATAAGGATGAAAAGCCACAGGTGAGCGAAATACAACATCCTCAGCAAGTAACTCATTCAAGATCGACATATCGCGGGTTGCTAACATCTCGTGCCAACGATCAATGGATTTTTTTGTAGTTTCGATGCTCATTTGAGGTTCCTTTTTTGTTTTGATATTTTAAATACAGAGCGCTCCCCCTTTATTAAAGGTGAGAAGTACTGCTTCACAAGGGAGATTCTTTCTTATAAATCCTCTCCTTTAATAAAGGAGAGGAAAAAAAGCAGGTTTTAATATTTTTAGATCACCGCTGCCAATTCAGCCCCCTGACGAATGGCACGTTTAGCATCTAACTCACCCGCTTCTTTGGCGCCACCAATCAGGTGTACACTTTTACCAGCAGATTTTAACTCATCAAACATGGCGGTATAAGATTCCTGACCAGCACAAATAATGACATTATCCACTTCCAACACCATTTGCTTATCATTGACGGTGATATGCAAGCCCTGATCATCAATCCTGTCATAGCTGGCACCCGCAATCATTTTCACGTCACGATGTTTAAGCCCTGTGCGGTGAATCCAGCCCGTGGTTTTACCCAGACTAGAACCCACAGAAGCAGCTTTTCGTTGCAATAAGTAAATTTCACGGGATGATTTTTCCAGAACTGGAGTTTTTAAACCACCGACCTGATCATATTTGGTATCGATGCCCCATTCATCATAGAATTTTTCTGGATTGATACTGCCACTTTCCCCTTCATGGCTCAGAAGTTCCGCGGTATCAAAACCAATACCCCCCGCACCAATAATCGCCACACGCTGTCCCACAGCTTTACGCTCTTTTAACACCTCGAGATAAGATAAGACTTTTGGATGATCAATCCCCGGAATATCCAGTTGACGCGGGGTTACCCCTGTTGCCACGACAATCTCATCAAATGCTGACGCTTCAAGTTCTGCAAAACTGGCAGTATGATTCAACTTTAACTTGATGCGTGGCTGCAACTCGATTTGACGTTTAAAGTAGCGCAAGGTTTCATAAAATTCTTCCTTGCCCGGAATGGTTTTGGCAATATTAAATTGTCCCCCAATCTGTGCAGCCGCATCAAATACCGTGACCTGATGACCACGATTCGCTGCATAGACTGCAAAACTTAAACCGGCAGGACCTGCCCCAATCACGGCAATATTTTTCGCTTCGCCAACGTCTTTGAAGATGAGTTCGGTTTCATAACAGGCCCGTGGATTGACCAGACAGGTGGCAATTTTCATCGAGAAAATATGATCCAGACAGGCCTGATTACAACCGATACACGTATTGATCTCATCGCTACGACCCTGTTCAGCTTTAAGCACAAACTCAGAGTCAGCCAGCATTGGACGCGCCATGGAAATCATATCGGCATCACCAGAAGCCAGTACATACTCAGCCATCTCAGGTGTATTGATGCGGTTAGAAGTAATGAGAGGAACTTTTACCAGACCTTTGAGCTTGCGGGTAACCCAGGTAAAGGCTGCACGAGGAACCTTGGTGGCAATTGTCGGAATACGTGCTTCATGCCAGCCGATGCCGGTATTGATAATCGTGGCACCGGCTTTTTCAATGGCTTTAGCCAGTTGTACCACTTCATCTAAAGTTGAGCCACCTTCCACTAGATCCAGCATAGACAGACGATAGATAATAATAAAGTTTTCACCGACCATTTCACGGGTACGGCGCACGATCTCGATCGGGAAACGAATGCGGTTTTCATAGCTGCCGCCCCATTCATCATCACGATGATTGGTTCGCGCTGCAATAAACTCGTTAATCAAATAACCTTCCGACCCCATAATTTCTACGCCATCATAACCGGCATACTGCGCCAGCTTGGCACAATTGGCGAAGTCATCAATAGTTTGCTGAACCTCAGCTGAACTCAAGGCATGCGGCTTGACCGGGTTAATGGGTGCCTGAATCGGAGAGGGTGCAACATTTTCTGCCTGATAGGAATAACGGCCCGTGTGCAAAATTTGCAGGGCAATTTTCCCGCCTGCATCATGCACCGCTTGGGTAATCACTTTATGCTTTTCAGCTTCTTCGACACTGTCAAGCTTGGAGCCGCCCTGAAACGTCACCCCATGATCATTGGGTGAAATACCACCCGTCACGATTAAGGCCACGCCACCTTTGGCACGCTCTGCATAAAAAGCTGCCATCCGCTCATATCCGCCGGGTGCTTCTTCAAGCCCCACGTGCATTGACCCCATCAGCACCCGGTTTTTGAGTGTGGTAAACCCTAAATCAAGCGGGGCAAGTAAATTCGGATATTTAGACATTTCAACTCCTTAGCGTGCTGATGTGCTGGCTATTTTTATTCAGCTGATCAGATATTGCATTTATCGATCAGAATTATGCAACTTGTTGCACTAATATATAAATCAGAATTGATTTTTATGCAACATGTTGCATAATAATCCCGAGTCATTTTTTTGAGACGTTTATGTCTTTATCGCATGTGCTACTGACCAGCCTGATTGAAAAACCCAGTACCGGAATAGAACTGGCGCGGCGCTTTGACCGCTCAATGGGATTCTTCTGGAATGCGACCCACCAGCAAATCTATCGAGAGCTGAACGCCATGTCAAAACAGGGTTGGATTTCAACACTCGAAGAAGAAGATGCACATTCACGTAAAAAAACCTATCAGGTTGAACTGCCCGGTCGTGAAGAATTGGCTCACTGGATGATACAGCAAAGCCCACCGGCACAGTTGCGCGAAGAATTGATGGTACGCTTACGTGCTGAAGCGCAGCTTGGTGGCAACAACACATTAGCGGAACTGGAACGGCATTTAGTCCTGCACAAAGAAAAACTCAACACCTATCAGCAAATTTTTGCCAAAGACTTTGCCCAAGCTAATGAAAATGATCGCACCCTGTATATTCATAAAATGATTTTACAACTCGGCATTGATCAAGAACTTGGCTGGATTCACTGGCTGGAAACCGTTATTCCGCGACTCAAACAGTTTAAATAAACGATCGGGATAAAAATAAGGAGAATATTCATGTCCTTTTATCGCATGCCAGACGGCGAACAGCTGTTTGTACGTGAATACGGTCAGGGTCAACCGGTTTTAGTATTGTCTGGTCTGGGCATGTTGAGCTGGCAATGGGCGGCCTTTTTATCTCCGCATAAAAACAGGTTTCGTTTTATTATTCCAGAATGGCGTGGTTTCGGTGCATCCAAAGACTGTAAAATTCCAGCAAATCTGGATGCGATTAACTGTCATTGGCAGGATGTGCGCTCAGTGGTAGATCAGCTCAAGTTCGATCGAGTCATAGTCATTGCCTACTCTATGGGGGCAACCACACTTATGCATGGTCTGCACTCTGATCATTTTTCTAAACGGATCACGGCTTATTTGCATATTGATCAGACACCCAAAATACCGGTAGATGATACTTGGGCTTTTGGTCTGTTTGGATCAAAACATGACGAATTTAGGGAGATTTTGCAGCAACTGTCTGTTCTCCTCGCTGCACATCCGCAAATTCAATTTATTCGCGATCTAGATCAAACAGTACGCCAACAGATTGGCGCATTATGGCTGCGCTTTATCCAGCTGCAAAACAGTCATCCCTATAGTCTTAAAGCATTTGAGTTTTTACTGCATCAACCTCGCTTTCAAAGTTTATTACTGCCATCCAGCCGTGTGGACTACATGGCCTGGTATATCAACAATTATCTGTATCATCGAGAAGATTACCGTGAAGCATTAACCAAACTTCAATGTCCGGTGACTTTCTTTAGCGGCGCGCAATCCCGGCTCTATCCTTTTGAAGGACAGCGCCTGATTGCAGAAAGCCTGCCTCAAGCCAAACAGGTGATTTTTAAAAAATCCGGTCATACGCCCTTGCTGACTGAACCGCTAAAATTTTCCAGAGAACTCGGTGTCTTCTTGAAAGAGAATTCACAATCGAGTACTTCAGCAGTTTAAATATTCAGGAGAAAAATAATGAAAAAACTGGTGGTCTTTTCAGGTGCGGGTATGAGCGCAGAAAGTGGCATCAATACCTTCCGTGACAGCGATGGTCTTTGGGAACAGTATCGGATTGAAGATGTCGCCACTCCGCAGGCCTGGGCCAGAGATCCGCAACTGGTGCAGTGCTTTTACAATGCACGCCGAAAAAATATTCTGGAGGCAGAGCCAAATACTGCACATCTCCAGATTGCGCAACTGCAACAAGATTATGATGTGCATGTCATTACCCAGAATATCGATGATCTGCATGAACGTGCCGGCAGCAGCAAAGTGATTCATCTTCATGGCAATATCCGACTGGCTAAAACCTCAGGTCCAGATGCACAAAGTACGACCCAATTCTATCCGGTTGAAGAAACTGAATTAGATTTAAACAAGCACTTTTGCACAGCAGGTTATCCATTGCGTCCACACGTGGTCTGGTTTGGCGAAGCCGTTCCTGCCTACGCAGAAGCCCAAAGTTGTGTACAAGATGCCGATATTTTTGTGGTGATTGGCACCAGTCTGCAAGTTTATCCAGTGGCGGGATTGATTCATGACATTCCGGCATCTTGCCAGGCCTATTATATTGACCCCAAAGCAGACCAACAACAATTGCCGGTACAATTTCACAAGATCACCCAAACGGCCACTCACGGTATGCAACAGTTGATCCAGCTCCTAGAAAAATAATTTCATCACAAGACATATGCTGTGTCATGTTCAATGATGATTATTCAGGTATTTAGAAAACGTAGCGACACTTAATCATATTGGTTACAGCCTAAATACATCTAACTCTTACTGTCTATAGCATACACCTCGTGATTTTCTAAAGTGAAATAACCGTATCTAAGGCGCCACACTTAAACCAAATTTTTTCAAATTTGGATATTCATAGGGGGCATCTTCAGCTGGATAACGTAATGACTCGAGCCCATAAATTTGTGCAATATTCCATAAAATACTTTCACCCGCAGGTAGAGTTTGTGGCTGAATTTTATAAATTGAATCCTGATAAGCGCTATCACTATCAACAAATTTCCAGCCCTGTTGCTTAAACAAATCAATAATGTCTTCTAGCCAAGCCGCATTAATGGCTCTTACATGAAGTAAAAGCACATGCTTGGGGGAACGTCCTAATGTTTGTTGTGCTAAATTATCGTAATACTGTGCTCGATCAAGCAAATGAAACAGATAGGCTTGTTTTAATTTATTCAGGTTTTCTTGATCTTGTGCTTGCTGATACTGCAAAAACAGTTGATTGTAATACCAATCACTCGCATCGATGCTAACAGTTCCCGATTGATAATGATGGGTTATCAGCCATTGTCGTACTCCTTCCCTTTTTTCTAGCGTATTTCCCTCTTTAAGAAATGGAAATCGGTAATGTGGTACAAATCCGGGTAATGTAGAAAATATTTGATGTCCTTGCTCTATGTCTTTTAAATAATTTTTCAAGCTAATGTCATCTTTATTTAGGTTAAGATGTAAATTTCCATGATTGCCTATTCGATGCCCCTGTTTCCCCCACTCTGAAATCATCTGCAACCCTTTTTCTGTGCTAATTTTACTGACGCTTGGATAGACAATAGCCAAAATTCGCTTTTGTTTTAGGGTATTTAGAATGTCATTATTGATATGACAAGCATCTGGGTTATTGGCTGGGTCTAGTCCATCATCGAAACTGAGGGCGATCTGTTGAGCAAAAGCCACATGAGAAACACAGAGACATAGGCTTAAGACAATTTTTTTAATCATAAATGAGTGCTAGAGCTTAGAAAATAAATATCTTTTAACCTAATAATTATTCAAACTGATTGAACTTTACATCGACGGCTAATACGAAATTTATTTATTATCTAAGCTTATATATTGAATGGCAATTTTTTTAATGAATCACCACTTAGCTGTGGTGTAATGAGATTCCAGACATTATAAATGAGCGCCTATGTATCACATTATCGAGTGTGTTGGCTTTTAAATTTTAGTAACTTCAATATTTTTTTAATTGACAGAACGTAACAATCAATTTTTAATCAGCAGATTGTTGCATAAATGGAATTTTGGAATGCTGACTGATCTTGATGATTTTTACTGCTTTGCACAGGTGGTGGAACATGGCGGCTTTAGCGCAGCCGAACGTGCAACAGACATCCCTAAATCCAAGCTTAGCCGTCGTGTCCATAACTTGGAAGAACGTCTAGGTGTCCGCCTGATTCAACGCAGCTCGCGTCATTTTGCGGTCACCGATATTGGCATGAACGTTTACCGCCATGCACAAGTCATGTTAAATGCAGCACAGGCAGCACATGATCTGGTCGATCATCTTAGTACCGAACCGCGTGGTACGATTAAAGTCAGTTTGCCGGTTTTAATTGCCCAGAATGAAATCGCCAAAATCCTGCCAAACTTCCTCAAGCAATATCCAGAAATTAAAGTTCAGATGATGATCACCAATCGCCGGGTCGATATCATTAATGAAGGCTGTGATCTGGCACTGCGGGTACGCTCCAGTCTGGATGACGATCCGAATCTGGTCATCCGTCAGTTTGAAAAAATTGAACAGCATCTGTTTGCAAGTCAAGGTTATCTCAATCAGTTTGGTGAGCTAAAAACCCCCGAGCAACTGGCTGAACATAAGATTCTGACTATGGCAGAAGATCATACAGAACAATTTCTGACCTTACAAAACGAGCAGCAAGAACAAAAGAAAATTCGGGTCATTCCAACTGTATTGGGTTCAGACCTCAATATGTTGGCGCAACTTGCGGCTTCAAGCTGCGGGGTGACCTTATTGCCAGATAACGTGGTAGAGCAGTATGTGGCACGTGGCGAACTGGTACGGGTTTTACCTGACTGGAAAGCACCGCATGGTATTTTTCATGCGGTTTATCCCTCACGTCGCGGTCTGCTGCCTGCAGTCCGGGTATTTATTGACTATCTGGTCGCAGAATTAAACCATAGCTAATAAAAATATGGACAAAAAAATAGCTCATTCTTGGGGAAAAATGAGCTAGAGAAACAGGTCACTACAGCACAGTGAATAAAAAAGGAAACTTTGTAACTGATTCTCAGTCTAACCAGACTTCTATTTTCAAACCATTGTTTTGCTGTAGTGTTTTGTATATTTTTGTCAGCAAAAACGATGAACTTGTAAATTTGGCAAGTCAAAAGTTTTTAACAGAAATCCCGTCAAAATTTTAAATTTCCGGATAATCACCCGTGCCTTCAGGCCATGGAGAGAGTAATTCAAATCCGGTTTCGGTCACATAAACCATATGTTCCCATTGTGCAGACCACGATTTATCCGTGGTAACCACAGTCCAGCCATCTTTTAGTTCTTTGACACGAGCTTTACCCATATTTACCATCGGCTCAATGGTAAAGACCATACCCGGCACCAGCTTGATGCCTTGACCCGGCTGTCCATAATGCAAAATATTCGGTTGTTCGTGATAAACCTTGCCGATGCCATGACCGCAATACTCACGCACAATCGAATAGCCTTCACGCTGTGCAACGGTTTGAATTGCATAACCAATATCGCCTAAGGTAGCTCCCGGCTTCACTGCATGAATCCCGGCCAGCATCGCTGCATAGGTGGTATTGACCAGACGTCTGGCTTCTGGAGATGGCGTTCCCACATAATACATCCGGCTGGTATCACCGAAATAACCATCTTTGATGATCGCCACATCAATATTGATAATATCACCATCCTGCAACACGGTTTTTGAGGATGGAATACCGTGACAGACTACTTCATTCGGCGAAATGCAGGTGGTCTTGGTATAACCATAATAGCCAATATTGGCCGGTGTTACTTTTAGAGTATTGATAATAAAATCATGACAGAGATCATCCAGATATTCGGTCGTGACACCTGGCTTGACATGCTCCCCGATCATCGCTAAAACTTCTGCGGCCAAACGCCCAGATATCCGCAATTTTTCTACATCTTGCTCAGTTTTAAGACTAATCGCTGGAGCTCGCATATATCTATCCTCACTATGAATATCTGAATTATAGTCCCTTTTTTGTTACATATGTCACAGTTAGTGGATTTCATCACCGCAATTTTTCTGGAAATCAGAATTTCAACTGTTGCTTATTCATACAAACAATAATCTGAGAATTTTAAAGAAAATTCAGATCAATCCATACAGTGGGCTTAGATCATCTATTTTTTAGCTGATTATCAATCAGATATTTCTACCAAAATTTGAATGAATGGTTATCTGAGCAGCAAAATCAATAGATTCAAGGTCTGCAGCCTTAAAATAAACTCCAAAAAGCTGGACATATACACTAAAATCGCTTTCTTTTGTTCTATTGATCTCCCTTTATGACAAGTCTGCGTACCCGGGATATTGTCGCCCTAGGTTTTATGACCTTTGCACTGTTTATTGGTGCGGGCAACATTATCTTCCCTCCGATTGTGGCTCAACAAGCCGGTGAACATGTATGGCTCGCTGCTTTAGGTTTCCTTATTACTGCAGTCGGCTTACCTGTAATCACCATTATTGCGTTGTCGCGTGTTGAAGGTTCTATTCAGGCACTCAGTTCCCCACTTGGTAAAGCAGCCAGTATTTTACTGACTGTGGTGTGTTACTTAGCTGTTGGCCCTTTATTTGCGACACCACGTACCGCAACCGTTTCCTATGAGATCGGTTTTTCATCTTACTTTGGCAATGAATCTGGCAGCCTGCTCATTTACAGCATCATCTATTTTGCTGTAGTGACCATCGTGTCTTTATATCCGAACAAGATTCTGGATACCGTCGGCTATTTCCTGTCGCCACTTAAAATTATTTCTTTGATCATTTTGGGTGTAGCAGCCGTAATGATTCCTGCCAGCAATCCACCGGCAGCGATCAATAATTACGTTACCAGTCCGGTGACTGAAGGCATCGTCAATGGTTATTTGACCATGGACACTTTAGGTGCTTTGGTTTTCGGGATCGTGATTGTAAAAGCGATTACTTCACGTGGTGTAACCGATAAAAAACTGATTACCAAATATGCGGTGAATGCCGGCATTATTTCCGGTATTGGTTTAACACTGGTGTATTTAAGTCTGTTTAAACTCGGACTCGGTAGCCACGAAATTGCACCGAATGCAGCCAATGGTGCCATTATCCTGCATGCCTATGTACAACATGCCTTTGGTGATATGGGTGCTTATTTCCTGTCTGGCATGATTTTTATTGCCTGTATGGTGACTGCGATTGGCCTGACCTGCGCCTGTGCCGAATATTTCTCCAGTTTGACTAAAATTCCATACAAGATTTTTGTATTTATTCTGGTCGGTTTCTCACTGATTATTTCAAATCTGGGTTTAACCAAACTGATTGCCGTTTCGGTGCCCGTATTGAGCGCGATTTATCCACCTGCAATTAATGTGATTTTATTGAGCTTCTGCGCTAGCTTCTTCAAAAAACCGTCTCATGTGATTGCACCAGTGACGCTAGTGGCCTTTATCTTCGGTATTTTTGATGGAATAAAAGTTGCTGGTTTTGAATTGCCTGCCGTACTACAAAATTTGCCGCTCTCAGAACAGAATCTGGCCTGGTTTATTCCATCCATGATTGTATTGCTAATTGCAGCTGTGATTGACCGTATTAGAAACTAATCTTTCTAGGCTGTCTGATAAAGATCGTATTTTTACCCAAAATCTGGTTTTAGCGTGATCAATAATTGTCAGGTTTTACCCAAACGGACTTTTATTGTTTCTTACAGACAATATCAAATCATCCTGTGTGTCTATTTACTCGTGCTTTTTCCAGAAAGTGTGATTCATAATTAGGCTCGAATGATCCTATTTTTAATATCGCAGATTCAAATCTCAAGTGCGACACATTTGTAGTTAGTTGAAAAAGTTAGGTGTATTCGTAGAATCATTGGACTTTTTCAACTCGCAATTGGAAAGCACACAATGAAGAAATACACCCAACTTTC